>JAUSJX010000079.1 GCA_030647435.1 Candidatus Rokuibacteriota bacterium | reverse complement strand
GTACTCGCTGACACTGCCTTTCACGCCGAGGATCAGCCGATCATTGGGGAAGGCCAGATCATAGACCTGATCGAGATCGGCGACCAGCGTATCGAGGTGCCCGCAGATCTCGAACAGCTGGGCCCAGTCTTTGGAGTTGCGTGAGAGCCGGGAGGCCTCGAAGCACAGGATGATGCCGACATGGCCCAGGGAGACTTCGGCCGCCATGTGCTGGAAGCCGGCCCGGTGGGCGAAGCCGCCGGCCGAGGTGCCGAGGTCGTCCAAAATAGTGATGGGGTCGCGCCAGCCGAAGGCGACCGCCTTGTCGCGGAGGCCGATCTGGATGCGGGTGCTCTCCCCGTGGTTGCGCACTTGCTCCGGGCTGGACTGGCGGACGTAGACGATGGCCCCTCGCTTCAAATGCTTGGCCGTGATCCTATCGGTCATCATGCGCCGCCTCCCGTGCCGCGCTGCCGTCGGCCGCGGCGCGCAGGAGTAGCTCGGCCAACGCTCGGATTAGCTCCCGTTGCTGTGGGGCGGCCAGCTCCACGCGGAGTTCGTGGCCGGCGGGCGGGAACAGCAAGATCTGGCGGGTGGATCTCGACGGACGCGTTTGGCGCATGGCAGCCCTCCTTGGAGGGCATTGACGCACCGGTGGGGTCTGATGCGCCAGCCACAACAGCATCCAGCACCACCCGGAGCTCCTGCAGCGCGGTGATCGACACGACCGGCGGGCCAACGGTCAGGACCGCACACGCGGCCGCGTTGGTCATCCACGCGGGCAGAGTGCCTCGCGTGCCGTCCGGCAGCTCGCAGAACAGCAACTCACCGTTGGCGGACGGCACGCTGCGATTGACGCGGGCCATCTGGCCGTAGAGTGGGTGCCAGCGGTACTGGACGGTAACGTCTTTCGCTCTCTCAGTAGAATGTAACGACTTCCCGCGCCCGGTGGCGGCGGCGCGTGGTCGCCTACGGACGCGTCACGCCCGATCCCACGAGCGCGACGGGGAGCACGGCGGCGCTGGCCCCGGCCCCGGACGGGGTGGGAAAACAGCCCAACCCGCGCGCTTGGAGCTGGGCGGCCCTCATGCACCGGGCCTTCGGCATCGACGTGCTGGCGTGTCCAACCTGTGGGGGCCGCCTGCGCCTGATCGCCACCCTGCACGATCCCGCGGTCATCCAGAAGATCCTCGCGCACGTGGGGGTCGGCCCCTCAGGGCCGAGCCCCGGCCCCGCCCCACCGGAGCCCGGCGCCACCGCGCCCTGATCGGATCGGCCCGCAAGCACGGCGGACGCCACGAGGTGCCATCAGCGCTGCTCCCGCCGGTCCGCTGGCCGGTTGACGGCGGCGGTGCGTCGGCCTAGCATGCCGCTCACCCGGGCCGCCTCTTTCGACCCGGGAGGAGGCCGCTCATGTGCGCTGTGGCAGCGGCCGGTGTCTGAGTAGGGGCGGTTATGTCACGGGGATGGGGGCCACGAGTGGGGCGGGCGGTGCCGGAGGGCGTTGATGTTGCCTACGCTCCCGAAGCTTCTCAACGTCTCCTGCGTGAGCTTCATCTGCTGCAGGTACGTGGCAGAGGAATCCACGGGCCGCCGATCGTCGCTTGCCAGCGCCTGCGCGCTGCTCACCGGCCAGTCGGTCTGGGGGCCCACCATGTAGAGCAAGGCACCCGAGGCTACGGCGGCCAGCCCGGCGGCACCCAGGAGGTAGCGGCGGAGCATGGGGGTCAGCGGTCCGTGGTCATCGAATGCGCCACGCGCCGACGAGCAACGTGACGCCGCCGGCCAGCGCGAGGCCCCCGAGAATCGGCGCCATCGGAATCGTCTTCTGTGTGTCCGCGGTGGCCTTGATGGGCCCGTGGTCCAGCACCGTCTCGCGGCGCGTGTACGTGATGCCCTGGTACGCGAGGGACACCAAGCCCACCGCGATGAGCACTAGCCCGATGATGATGAGCGGAAGTTCCATGGAGTGTCTCCTCTCGACTGCGCTCTCACTCTATGCGTCGCCACCTCGCTTTCCTATTGGACCTTGGTCCAGTCGAGTGCCGACGCGACCTGCTACCTGAAAACTGCGCCACGGGGACGGTGAGGATGTGGCTAGGATGGCCGCGGGGAGGGCCCCGCGATGCGGCGAAAGCGGTGCACGGAAGAGCAGATCATCGGGATCCTGAAGGAGGCCGAGGCGGGCGCGATGAGCCGCGACCTTTGCCGGCGGCACGGCATCAGCGAACAGTCGTGTTACCGGTGGAGGGCGAAGTCCCACGGCCACGAGGTCAACGAGGGCGCCGGCTCCGGCAGCTGGAGCACGAGAAGACCCGCCTGAAGCGCCTGGTGGCCGACCCCACCCTGGATAACCAGGCTCGGAAGGAGCTCGTCGGACAAGAGGCCTAACGCCCGTGGCGCAGCGGTCTGCGGTGCGGGCGATGCAGGCGCAATGCAGGTTGAGCGAACGGCGGGCGTGTGGGCGGGTGGGGCTGGGCCGATCCACGTGTCGCTATCAGGCGCGGCGCGCTGACTGGCCGGCGTTGCGCGAGCGGCTCCGTGCCCTGGCGGCCGAGCGCGCCAGCGCTGCTCATCATGGACAATGGGCCCGAGTGCATCAGCCGGGCCCTCGACGCCTGGGCGTACGCGCAAGGCATTCGGCTGCACGTTATCGATCGCGGCAAGCCGAACCAGCATGCGGTCATCGAGCGCTTCAACGGCCGGCTCCGTGATGAGTGTCTCAACGAACACTGGTTCCTCGGCTTGCCCCACGCGCGCCAGATCGTTGAGGCCTGGCGCGTGGACTACAACGCCATTCGACCCCACAGCTCCCTGGGGAACGTGTCACCCACGGAATTCGAGCAGTGCACTCTTGACTGCGCAACGACGGCGAAGATGACATCTCCCTTCGACCACCAATGCCGCCCGGGTAGCCCGGCGTTTCGCGCCCGTCTCGGGACCACGTTAGGATGGAAAGGGGCTTGACACGCCCAGCAAGTCCATCTTATATTTATGTCGAACAACCGTTAGTTAGATGAGGTGGCGCGGCCGAGCGCTGAGGGTTTCGGGGACATAACGCCGCGCGAAAAGGGGTGAGAGATATGGGTTTGTATTTCGAGGATCTCGAGGTCGGGCAGCAGTTCGAAAGCGTCGGCCGCACGGTCACCAATCATGAGGTGATGGAGTTTGCCGGCCTGGCTGGCGACTTCAACCAACTTCACACCGACGACGAGTTCGCCAAGGCGTCGCCGTTTGGCCGGCGGATCGCCCACGGTGTCCTGGTACTGGCCATCATGACCGGCTTGACGCAGCGCCTCGGACTGTTCGACGGAACAGCCTTGGCTCTGCTGGGCCTGACTTGGAACTTCCATGGGCCGGTGTTCCTGAACGACACGGTGCGCTTTCGTCTCACCATCGACAGCAAGCGCCCTACGTCGAAGCCCGACCGGGGTATCGTCGTGCGTAAGTACGAGGTGCTCAATCAGAACGGCCAGACGGTGCAAACGGGCACGATCACCGTGATGGTGCGGTGCCGGCCCACGCAGTGAGGACCTGGTAAGAGGTCCTTGCTCGTCGTAGTAGGCCGTGCCCAGCTTGAGCGTGGCGGCCACGGAGGCAGTGCACGGAGTTCGTAGATGACCCACAGGGATAGGAAAGCCATGGCGAATGGAGGCAGACTCAACGAGCGTGTGGCCATTGTCACCGCGGCAGCTGGTGCTGGCATGGGCCGTGCCATCGCCGAGCGCTTCGCCACTGAAGGCGCTCGCGTCGTGCTCACTGATGCCCACCAGAAGCGGGTCAGCGAGGAGGCGGCCCGTTTCACTGAGAAGTTCGGCTATCCCGCCCTGGGCATGGCCGTCGACGTGCGAAGCCAGGAGCAGGTGGATGCTTGCGTCCGAAAAACGCTGGAGGCTTACGGTCGCATCGATATCCTCTACAACAACGCCGGTATCAACAAGCTACAGAACGTTTGGGAACTGAGCGACGAGACCTGGGACTTGGTGATCGGGGTGTGTTTGACTGGCACCTTCCGCTTTGCCCGTGCGGTCCTGCCTTCGATGATCGACCGCAAGACTGGCGTGGTGATCAACGTCTCCTCCATCGCCGGCTGGCACTCGGACACGGGGGGCGGAGGCGGCCAGTCCGCGTATGCGGCGGCCAAGTCGGGGATCATGGGTTTTACCCGTGCCGTCGCCGCCGAGGTGGGCCGCTATGGTATCCGCGTTAATGCCATCGCCCCAGGCCTGATCTACAACCCGTTCCTGGAGCGCATCTACCCCAAAGAGTGGTTCGCTCAGAAGGCCCAGGAAACGGTGCTGGGGCGGATGGGAAATCCGGACGACGTGGCCAGCCTAGCCGTTTACCTGGCCAGCGATGAGGCCGCCTTCATCACTGGCGAGGTATTGTGTGTTAGCGGGGGCCGCTACATGCACGCTTGAGCCAGCCCATCCAGCAGGTTCGCAGCAGCGCGACGTGCGGGGCAGCCAAACGGGAGCCTTGCAGGTGATCGAGGTCCCGCGAGTTCATCCCACCCAACTGGAAGCCAGGCTCCAGGCCTCCGGGCTGTGGAGCGAGCGTCTGCTGATCGATTTTGTGGATGCGCATGCCCGGCGCACTCCAGACAAGATGGCCCTGGTGGACAACCGGGGCTCACTGACCTATCGCGCACTGGTGGAGCAGACGGAGAACCTGGCTTGTTCCCTGGTTGAACTAGGCCTGTGCAGCGGCGACGTGGTGGCTGTTCAATCGCCCAATTGGAGCGAGTTGCCCGTGGCCCACCTGGCCCTGGACCGCATCGGCGCCATTTTCCTGCCCCTGCATGATGGCTTTCGCGAGAAAGAAATGTCCCATCTGCTGGCCGGGTCCCACGCCCGGATGGTCGTTGTGCCGGAAGCGTTTCACGGTTTCGAGCACCGCGAACTGATCCGCCGCTTGCGTCCCGGCCTTCCTGCCTTGGAGTTCGTGGTCATCTTGCGCGGTCAGCCGAAGGGCGACGAGTTGGGCTTCGATGACCTGGTCGCCAACGAGCGCTGGCGCCACGAGTATCCGGCCGACTATCTGTTCAGGTTCCGTCCGCGCCCGGAGCAGCCTCTGCAGGTCATGGTGTCCTCCGGCACCACCGCGCTGCCCAAATGCAGCCTGCTCAGCGACAACAACTCGGAGGCGCGACTGGTCCATCAGTATGGCGGCTACGCCGTGCACCTTACCATCGACGATGTCGCTGCAGCCATCGCCCCAGCTGGCACCGGCGCCACGGGCTACAGCTATCCCGTTCTGGCCCTGCTGCTGGCGGGCGGCACCTCGGTGTTGCTGGAGCGCTGGGATGGGCACCATCCCGAGCAAGTGCTAGCTTTGCTGGAGCAACATCGCTGCACCGGAGCCGTGCTGATTCCCACCCAGCTCGCCAAGCTGGTCGGAGTCGCGGACATCGCGCACTACGACCTCTCCTCCTTGCGCTATGTGACCAACGCCGGCGCCCACCTGCCCGAAGTAGTAGCCGAAGCCGCAGAAAGCCTGTTGGGCTGCCGCATCCAAACCATCTACGGCGCCACCGACGGGGGTGTGCCCACGATGACATCCATCGACGATCCCCGTGACAAACGCCTGAGCACCGTGGGGCGCGTGCTGCGTGGCGAAGAGATGTGCTTGCTCGCCGGGGACGGCACCCCAGTAGTTCCCGGCCAGCCCGGCGAGATTTGCTGGCGCGGCGCGAACAAGAGTTTCGGCTACCTTAACGACCCGCAGGCCAACCTGGCAGTGTGGGATGAGCAGGGCTGGTACCACAGCGGCGACATGGGCGAGTTGGACGCGGATGGTTACCTGCGCGTCGTCGGCCGCAAGAAGGACATGATCATCCGCGGAGGGCGAAACATCAACCCTCGGTTGATCGAGGAGGTGCTGCTGGAGCACCCGACCGTGATGGACGTGGCTGTGGCGCCGGTGCCTGATCCAGTGCTGGGCGAGAAGATCTGCGCCTTCGTTGTTCCCCGTGCGGGAGCCGGCCGGGCCCCCCGACTGGAAGAGCTCATTGCCTTCATGCAGAGTCGCCAACTAGCCGTTTGGTATCAGCCCGAGCAGTTGGTGCTCATGCAGGACCTCCCACGCAACGCCGGCGCCAAGGTAGACAAGGCCGCGCTGACCCGTCTTGCCGGCACGCTGGCCATCGGTACAGAGCACGCGTCAGGCGGCCCGGCCCATGTCGTTGGCAGCGCGCTGCGCAACCCTCAATCCATCTCGAGGAGACCTGCAAAATGACCCCCCCACAATTCGAGGATCTGCTCTATGAAGCCAGAGGTGGTGTGGCGAAGATCATCATCAATCGGCCTCGCAGCCTCAACTCCCTGACCGGCATCACCATGCGCGAGCTGACCCAAGCCATCGAACACGCGGGGCTTGATCGCAGCATTGGCGTGATCGTGCTCACCGGTGCCGGCGACCGCGCTTTCTCCTCCGGGGGCGATGTCAAGTGGGAAAAAGAGGGTGGCTTGGAACGGCGCCATTTGGACTTCAATCCGCGTTCGGTGCATGAGGCGATCCGCCACTGTGGCAAGCCGGTGATTGCCGCGGTCAAGGGTTATGCCATCGGCATGGGCAACCACCTGGCTTACTTTTGCGACGTAACCATCGCCGCCGACAACGCCATCTTCGGCCAGAACGGGCCGCGGGTCGGGAGCCCCGCGGAAGGCTGGCTGGTCACTTACGCCCAGCGTGTTCTCGGCACCAAGAAAGCGCGAGAGATGTGGATGTTCTGCCGCCAGTACACCGCCCAAGAGGCGTTGGAGATGGGCCTCGCCAACGTGGTGGTGCCCCTGAACGAGTTCGATGAGGAGGTGGACAAGTGGTGCCAGGAGATCCTGTCCTTGAGCCCCACCTGCCTGAAGATCGTCAAGGCGTCCTTCGAATCGGACATCGACTATCTTCGCGACCCTTCGCCCAACCACTTCCAGAAATTGCTGGCTCCGGACTTCTTCCAGAGCCCGGAATCCAAGGAGGGCCAGAATGCGTTCCTGGAGAAACGCAAGCCGGACTTCATGCAGTTCCGGCGATAGGCTGCGATCGTGAAAGTGTCACGTCACTCTAGTTCCACCTTATCCCTGGGAAGCGAGACCGTTCCAAGCGTCCCCGGCGTCACCACAAAGGGCCATCGTCTTCCTGCGATAACACGACACCAGCCGCGGAGAGAACCATAGATCTCAACGATACACCCCAGGAAGCGGCGTTCCGTGCTCGGCTGCGTGACTGGCTAGAGGACAACCTTGCGCCGAATTGGCGGCGAGAGTTCGAAACCCTGGCTCTGGACCAGCGGGTACACTACCTGCGCCAGTGGCAGACGCGTCTGCACGCGGGCGGCTGGTCGGCCGTCGCCTGGCCTCGCGAGTACGGCGGCCAAGGAGCCTCGGTGGTCGAACAGCTCATCGCCTTCGAGGAATTCGCCCTGGCCGATGCACCTCCAGATATTTTCCGGATCGGCACGCGGATTATTGGTCCCATGCTAATCCAGCTCGGTCGTCCCGAGCAGAAGGCGCGCTTTCTCCCCCCCATGGTTAGCGGCGAGCACCTGTGGTGCCAGGGCTTTTCCGAACCGGGGGCCGGCAGCGACCTGGCGGCACTAACCACTCGCGCTGCGCGCGACGGCGCCGGGTTTCGCATTTCCGGGCAAAAGGTTTGGAACACCTTCGGCCACTGGGCCGACTACTGCTTGCTCCTTGTGCGCACGGACCCGGCTCTGCCCAAGCACAAGGGGCTCACTGCTTTCGTGGTGGAGATGCGTACCCCCGGCATCCAGGTGCGCCCGCTGGTGCAGATCAACGGCGAGCAGGACTTCAACGAGCTCTTCTTTGACGAAGTCCATGTGCGGGAGGAGGCGATCGTCGGCCGGCTGAACGGGGGCTGGGAGGTGGCTGTGACGATGCTCGGTCACGAACGACGCGGCATCGCCGTTATCGGCTTTGCCTGCCGCCAGCTCTACGGCCGGCTGCTGCATCTGGCGCGAGAGGTGCGCCTGGGGGGCCGGGGCATCGCCGCCATCGACGATGCGCGGGTGCGCTCGCGTCTGGCGCGCTTCGGAGTACAGGTGCGCCTGATCACTTTGAACAATTTCCGCTTTGCCGAACGAATCCGCCACGGTGGTGTTCCCGGGCCGGAAGGCTCCATCCAGAAACTACAGGCCACCGAACTGAGCAAGCAGATGTACGCGTTTGCCTACGAACTGGCTACGGCCGGCGACCTGACCCAGCACGGGACCGCTGAGCGACTGGCAAACTGGGGCAGAGACTACCTGAGCGCCTTCGGCATGACCATTGCCGGGGGCACCTCCCAGATCCAGCGCAACATCATCGGCGAGCGGGCCCTGGGCCTGCCAAAGTAGCCGGCTCGCGCCCACGGCCACAGCAGGAGACAGCAAAGTGCAATTTGCGCTGACTGAAGAGCAGGAACTTATGCAGCACTCCGTTACCCAACTCGCCGAGCGGCACTTGCCCATGAGCGCCGTCCGCCAAGTGCTTGATGCGCCGGATGCCCGCAGCCCTTACCTGTGGACCGCCCTTGCCACCGAAGGCTACCTGGGCACATTGGTGCCTGAGGAGCACGGCGGGGCCGGTCTGGGTTGTGTGGAAATGGCGTGCGTGCTGGAGCCGCTGGGCGCCGCGCTCGCCCCCGGCCCGCATCTGACTTCGGCAGTGGCGGCGGTGACGCTGCTGCGCCAGGCCGGCCGACCGAGGCAACGGGCCGATCTCCTGCCCCGGCTGGCCGCCGGCGGCACCGTGATCAGCGTGGCCTTTAACGGGGCGCATGGTTCCATCCCGGTGGGCGTGTCAGCCGAGCGGCAGGGTAGCACGTGGCGCCTGGAGGGCACCCAGCCCTTCGTGGCCTATGGAGCCTCGGCGGACTGGCTGATCGTGCCCGCTATTCCCCACGGCTCGAGCACTCCCAGATTCTTCCTTCTGCAGACCGGCACTCCCGGCCTCACCGCATTCGCCTTGCCCATGTTGGACTTGACTCGGCGCTGGACCAATTTGCAACTGAAGGGCGTCAGCGTTCCGGCCGAGGCCGAACTGCCGTGCGACAACGGGTCGGCGGTGCTCGAACGACTGGGTCTGGTCTGTGCGGTAATGGTCGCCGCAGAGATGCTCGGCGGGGCCAGTCGCGTGCTGCAGATGGCCACCACCTACGCGCGCACGCGCGAGCAGTTCGACCGACCCATTGGCAGCTTCCAGGCGATCAAACACCTGCTTGCCGACATGTTGGTGGCCCTTGAGGGTGCACGCTCGGCCGTCTACGCCGCCGCCTGGTCCCTGGACGCCGACCCGGCCCGAGCGCCCGTGGACGCCGCCATCGCGAAGGCTGTGGCCACGGAAACCTACCTGGTTCTGGCCGAGCAGAACATCCAAATTCACGGAGGTATCGGCTTCACCTGGGAGCTGGACGCGCATCTCTACTTGCGTCGAGCTCAGGCAGACCGGCTCTCCTACGGCACTCCAGAGGCGTACTACGAGTTTCTCGCGGCCGATCTGGACGCGCTGGGGTGCGGGGGAAGAGTCGGGGATGAGTCTCGGCACGGCGGCGCGTGTCGGGGTGCCACTCCACGGAACGCGCTTGCAGAGCGCAGAGAGATAGGGGAGCAGCCATGAAAGGGCGCAGCGATTGTCAGTGTCACGGGGCTGAAGAACTCACGCGCCGCGGGGTGCTCAAGGCCGCCTCGGCCTCAGCGGTCGCTCTGGCCGGGTCGGCACTCCTAAGCCGAAAGGGCTGGACTCAGCAGCGCAAGGCGGACGTAGTGCGCCTGGGGTTTGTCTTCCCCTTCAGTGGCCGCCTGGCCAGCTACGGTGAGTCGGCCGGGCCCGGCGTGGAACTGGCTGTCCGCCAGATCAACGAGGCCGGTGGGATCCGCGCGCTGGGCGGCGCCAAGCTCGAAGTGATCACCGCCGACGACCGTGGTGACCCGAAGGTGGCCAGTTCCGAGATCGAGCGCCTCGTGACCCGTGAGAAGATTTCCGGTCTGATTGGGGTCTTCTCCAGCACCCAGGCGGTTTCCCTCGGCATGCTGGCCGACCAGTACGAGATTCCGTTCACCTCGCCTTCCTGGACTACGCCCAAGGCCTTCAGCCTGGGCAGCCGCTACTCGCGCACGCTGAACCTGACTGGCGAGTCTTTCGGCGCTGGAGGGGCAGCCATTCTCAGAAAGCTGATAAGCTCGCACGGGCTGAAGGCTCAACGCGTAGCTCTCATTTATGACAACAGCGAGTACGGCCGCGGTGTGATCACCGTGCTGAAAGCGGAACTTCGGCCGCCGGCATTCGACATCGTGGTGGACCTCCCGGTAACGCCACCGGTGACCGACTACAGCCCGCAGATGCTGCGAATTCGGGACGCGAAACCGGACGTGCTCATGGCCGCTCAGTATTTCCAGGACACGGTGCTGACCCTCCGGGCGATGGACGCGCTGGGCTATCACCCGGTGTTCGTCGGCTGCGCGTCCGGGTTTTCCGATGCGCGTCTGCCCGATGCGCTGGGGCCCGACGTCGCCCGGCGCGTGCTGTCTCGGCCCGTCTTCGGCCCCATCGCCATCGGCGCCAACATCCCGTATCCCCCCCTTCAGGCCTTCTACCGCAAGGCCGTGCAGGCGGGGATCAAGTTCGGGACGGGCGGGCTGGATGTGAACTGGTTCATGCTCGGAGCCCAGACGGTCTTCGTCTACAAGGTGGCGTTGGAGCAGGCGGGGAGCACGGAAGGCAAAGCTATCAACAAGGCCATCCTGAACATGAGCCTTCCGCGCGGCTCGGAATGGCTCATCGCGCCTTTCTACGATCCGGCCCTGAAGTGGGAGGAAACTGGCAAACCACTGAACCAGATCACGCCTTACATCCAGTGGCAGAAGGGAAAGATGGTGCTGATCCATCCGGAGGATCTGGCCGAGGCAAAACCGAGCCTCATCTAATTAGCGCGCTGGCGGCGGTTGCGCGTTCCTGTCGTGTCGGCGGGAGCGCGTCCGGTGCGAGCGCGGCCACGAGCCCGGGGCCGCGCGGGCGCGAGGGAGCGCGGGCCGCCGCCGTCTAGTGGCGCCGACTCAAAGGACCACGCATGAGTGAACCGGAACACCTGCTCATGGTCGAAGGCATATCCTGCCACTTCGGGGGATTGGCCGCCCTCAGCGATGTCTCAGTGCGAGCGGCGCAAGGCCGAATTACCGGTGTGATCGGCCCCAACGGGGCGGGGAAGACCACCCTCTTCAATGTGGTCAGCGGGGCGCTTCGTCCCACCAAAGGGCGCGTTCTGTTCAAGGGGCAACGCATCGACGGAAGGAAACCCCACCAGATCGCGCGGCTCGGACTGGCGCGCACCTTCCAGATTCCGCAGGCCTTCCCTACCCTCACGGTAGGCCAGACCCTGCGCCTAGCGTTGCGGCATTCCACCACGGGAAACAAGCGGTACGGCGACGAGTCCGACATCGCCGAACTGGTGGGGCTGACCGACAAGCTGGACGCGCTGCCCAGTGAGATCACGGCGGCAGATCTGCACGCTCTCGAGGTTGCCAAGGTGCTGGCCGTGGCCGCGGAGTTGATCCTGTTGGACGAGGTCTTCGCCGGGCTCACCCCCACCGAGATCGACCGCATGGTGGCGCTGATCCGACAGGTGCGCGCCCGGGGCACAACCGTTCTCATGATCGAGCACCGGATGCGCGCCGTCATGGCACTGTGCGAGGAGGTATACGTGCTGGTCTTCGGCCGTTTGATCGCATCGGGCACCCCAGCGGAGGTGACACGTCATCCGGAGGTAGTGCAAGCCTACCTGGGCAGCAAGGCGCGGCGCGATGCTTGAGGTGCGCCAAGTCAGCGCCGGTTACGGCAGGCTAACTGTCCTCAACGGGGTCTCGCTGCGGGTCGACGCCGGCGAGATCGTGGCTCTGCTGGGCTCGAACGGCGCGGGCAAGTCCACCTTGCTCAAGGTAGTGACGGGCCTGTTGCCGCCTCGGGCAGGCACCGTGGTGTTCCAAGACACGGAGCTTCAGCGCAGACCGCCTCACAAGATAGCAGAGGCCGGCGTCGTCCTGGTGCCCGAGGGCCGGCGGCTGTTTCCGAGCATGACCGTACTCGAGAATCTGCTGGTGGGCAACAGCACCCAGCGCAGCCGCCCGCGGCGCGCCCAACTCCTGGAGCGGGTCTTCGACGTTTTCCCCGTGCTGGCCAAGCGGCGCAGTCAGCTGGCCGGTACCTTGTCTGGAGGCGAGCAGCAGATGGCGGCGGTGGGCCGGGCGCTGATGGGGGACCCTCGCCTGCTGGTGCTGGACGAGCCCTCCCTGGGGCTGGCCCCAGCCCTGACGGAGCTGCTCTTCGACACCTTCGGCGCTCTCAACCGGGATGGGCTGACCCTGCTGCTGGTCGAGCAGAGCGTGGCACTGGCGCTGGACCTCTGCCACCGCGCCTACGTCTTGGAAAATGGAACGATTGCGCTTAGCGGCAGCGGCGTGGACCTTCGCGAGAATGACCGCATCCGGGAACTCTATCTGGGTATGTGAGGAGGGAGCGCCATGGATACTGTTCTGCAGGCGCTGGCCCAAGGCATCGCGATAGGCGGGGTCTACGCGCTGGTGGCACTGGCGCTGACCATAGTCTACGCCGTCACGCGGTTGCTCAACTTCGCCCACGGCGATTTGATGGCCGTAGCGATGTATTTAGCCGTGGTCTTTTCCGAGAGGCTGTCCTGGGGCCCCTACAGCGCAGTTTCGGTGATCGCGCCACTCATGTTCCTGCTCGGCCTGGCGCTGTTCTACGGAATCTTCGCCCGGGTACTGAGGGCGAAGATCTTGCTGGTCGTGCAGATCACGCTGGGCTTGGCCTTTGTAATCCAGAACGGCCTGCTGATCGCCTTTACGGCCAACTATCGAACGGTGCCCACTGTGCTCACCGGGCAGCGCTGGTTCCTGGGGTCGGTCGTGCTGCCGGCCCCTCTGGTCGTGGCTTTCTTGGTCTCAGTGGTGCTGGCGGTGGGGCTGTTTCTGCTGCTGGGGCGCACCGACTTCGGCCGCGCGGTGCGCGCCGTGGCCCAGGATGCTGACGCTGCGGCCCTTTGCGGGCTCAACGTACGGCGCGTGCAGGCCCTGGTGTTTAGCGGCGCGCTCCTGGTGCTGGGTCTGGTCGGCCCCATGCTCACCCCCGTGTTCATCCTGGAGCCCAGTATGGGCCTGCATCTGACGCTGGTCTCCTTCATCGTGTTCATCTTGGGTGGCACCAGCAATTTCCTCGGCACGCTCCTCGCGGGAATCATCATCGGCCTGGCCGAGGCTTTCGGCTCACTTTACATGCAACCGCCGGCGCTAGCCGCAGTGGTGCCGTATGTCATCTTCATCTTGGTGCTCCTGGTGCGACCGCGGGGAGTGTTGGGGGGCGCATGAGGCGCGAACTGCTACCAGTGCTGGGCTTACTTGTCGCCGGGGCAGCGGCGGGCGGCATGCTCGATCGCTACGGGCTCGATGTGGGCATCTTCGCTCTCTGGTACGCCTACCTGTGCATCACGTGGAACATTGTGGGAGGCTTTGCCGGCGAGTTCACCTTCGCGCATCCGGTCTATGTGGCAATGGGGGGCTACACGTCGGCCGTCCTGCTGGCACACTGGCACATCTCACCGTGGCTCGGCGTGCTCGCAGGGGCGGCACTGGCAGCCCTGCTGGCTGCCGCGCTGAGCTGGATCAATTTCCGCCAGCGCCTGCCGCACCTCACCTACGCCCTAATCACGCTGGCTATCACCTTCATCGTAGTGGTGACGCTGCGGTCGCTCGATGTGCTGGGGGCCAGCGAGGGGCTCTTCATCCGGCGCGGCCATGACCCGCTCAACTTCATGTTCCGGGACAAGGCTAGTTACTACTACATCATCCTCACCGCGGTGTGCCTGGTGCTGGCCTTCACCGTCTGGCTGCAGCAGAGCCGCTTGGGCTTGCACTTCGTCGCAGTGCGGGACAACCCGGAGGCCGCTGCCATGCTCGGGGTGGACCCGCTAACGGTGATGGTGGCAAGTAGCACTGTGAGCGCCGGACTGGCGGCCTTCGGTGGGACGTTTTACGCTCAATATCTGTTCGTGATCGATCCCAGCGTGGCCAGCGCCGAGTTGGCCGTGGAAATCATCCTGTTCACGGCTATCGGCGGTCTGGGCACCGTGTGGGGGCCGTTTTGGGGGCCGGTGGCTTTTGTGGTGCTGAGCCGCTACCTGAGTCAGGAGTTCGCGACAGTGACCGGCGTTGGGCAGTTCCTTTATGGAGTGGTGATCGTAGTGGTCTTGCTGGTACTGCGCGACGGATTCGTCTCCTGGTTGGGCCGACGCTGGCGAAGAGGCGGTTCGGCCATGTCGTCGCACAGGGGCTCTGTTGGCAAGTCAGGGCTCAAATGACGGCCATCGCTCTGCTGCCGCGCACATCCAGGACGCAAACGCCGCTCGGTACGACCACCCGTGGAAGCGCCTCATGACGCGGCCCTGGTAAGACCAAGCCTGTCTGTGGCGACCCCACCGGACACAGCGAGTACCAGCAGCGGCGTCAAGAGGCAATCAGCCCCGCGTCGACGCAGTGCCGACGGCGGGCGCTCATCCCGACGGTCCTTTAACTCTCGCCGGCACATTCTCGACGCGGCGGCCCACCTGTTCTCGAGTCAGGGCTACAGCGCCACGACCCTGCGCCAAGTCGCGACCAAGGCCAGAATCAAAGCCGGCAGCATCTACTACCACTTCGACTCCAAAGAGCAGATCATGGCCGAGGTGCTAAGCATTGCGGTAAGGATCACTCACGACTCCGTGAAGCAGGCTGTGGATGCTCTGCCGCCTGATGCCAGCCATCAGCGACGCGTCGAGATGGCCATCCGCACCCATCTGCTCATCCTGCATCGCCACCGGCGCTATACCGCGGCCAACGTGCGCTTTCATGGCCAGGTTCCCAGGCGGGTCGATCGCCTCGTGCAAGGCGCGCGCGATGCTTATTCGGCCTATTGGAATACTCTACTTCGGCAAGCCCAGGAAGCCGGGGAGATCCGCTCGGACTTCAGCCTGTCCGTGCTGCGCCTGTTCATCCTGGGTTCGCTGAACCGCACGGTGGAATGGGTGAACCCGAGGAAAGGTCCGATCGAGCGTCTCGCGGATCAGTACGTCGCCGTCTTTCTCGAAGGCATGGGGCGCCTGCCACGCTGCGGTCCCGAACGCCGAGGAATTAAGGAGAGCGTCTAATCATGAATTCAGTGCTTGATGAATAAAGGTGGTCCGCACGACGAACCTGCTCGAGCGCTGGCAGCGGCCGGTGTCTGAGTATGGGAGATTATGTCACGGGGATGGAGGCCACGAGGGGGGCGCCCGCTGCCGGAGGGTGCTAATGTTGCCTACGCTCTCGTCGTAGATCGCGGCGATCTCGCCGGTGGCGTCGCGCTCCCGCAGCTCGGCCCGCGCAGCCTCAGGCCAAGCCCTCGCTGGCCGCCCGCAGGCTCTCCTCGCGGATCAGCGCGAGCACCTCGCGCTTCAACTCGTTGAACACCGGAGAGGTTGTGACGTCCACGGAGCGCGGCCGCGGCAGGTTCACCACCATGCGCTTCTTGATGCGGCCGGGCCGCGCTGTCATGACGGAGACGCTGTCAGCGATGAGCAGCGCCTCTTCGATGTCGTGGGTGATGAAGAGCACGGTCTGGTGGTGCCGCTCCCACACCGAGAGCAGCAGCTCCTGCATCACCAGCCGGGTCTGCGCGTCCAGACTCCCGAAGGGCTCGTCCATCAGCAGCACCTCGGGCTCCATGACCAGCACCCGCGCGATCCCCACCCGCTGCTTCATCCCGCCCGAGAGCTCGGCCGGATAGTGACGCTCGAATCCGCGTAGCCCGACCTGGTCCAGATAGGCCTCGACCTTGGGACGGTACTGGGCCGCCGGGACGCCCATGGTCCGGGGACCGAAGCTCACGTTGTCCCACACCGTGTACCAGGGAAAGAGCGCCGCCTCCTGAAAGACCACGCCCCGGCTGGGGTCCGGGGCCTCCACGGGCGCGCCGTTGACGCGGACCTGTCCGCCGGACGGGCGATCGAAGCCGGCCACCATGTTGAGGAGGGTGGACTTGCCGCAGCCGGAGGGACCGAGGATGGCGGCAAACTCGTTGTGGGCGATGCTGAGGTCGATGTCCTGGAGCGCCACCACACGGCGGTCGCGGGCGACGAACACCTTCGAGACCCCGCGGAGCTCGACGGCCGCGTCAGGCATGAGCCTCGAGCGTGCGCCAGCGCAGCAAGAGCCGCGAGGCGAGAAGGATCGCCTGGTCCGAAAGGAAGCCCAGCAGCCCCACCGAGAACATGGTGGCGACGCAGATGTCCATGCGCCCGACGTAATAGGCGTCCCACAGGACGTAGCCCAGCCCCGATTTGACGGCGATCATCTCGGCCACGATCACGGCCGTCCAGGCGATGCCGACACCGAGCCGGAGGCCCGTGAAGATGGATGGCAAGGCAGAGGGCAGCACCACCTTGAAGAGCACGGTGCCCTCACGGGCGCCGAGCATGCGCGCGGCGCGGAGCAGGAGCAGGTTGGTGTCGCGCACCCCGTGCGTGGTGTTGATCACGATGGGGTAGAAGGCGCCCAGCCCGATGAGGAACAGGGCGCCGGCGTCGTAGATCCCGAAGACGGCGATGGAGAAGGGCAGCCACGCCGTGATCGGCACCGGTCGGAGCATCTGGATGGTGGGGTCCACGAGCCTGGCGACCAGGCGATTCCAGCCGACGAAGATGCCGAGGGGGATGCCCACGGCCGCGGCGAAGAGGAATCCCTGGAGCACCCGGCGGGACGAGTACAGGACATTGGCGACCCACGTCCCCGAGTAGGGCGAGAGCGATCGCGTGGGCGAGCCGAAGATCCAGCGGTACCACGACTCGGCCACCTGGGTCGGCCCCGGGATGATCCCCTCGATCACCCAGCGCTGCTGCACGGCGAGGTGCCAGAGCGCGAGCAGGGCCAGCGGTAGCAGCAGGAACCAGGGGCCGCGCTTCGGCAGCACCGCTACTGATTCAACCCGAGCTCAGCCGGAGTCTTGCCGGTTGCCCGACTCAGAAAGTCGTAGTTGTAAGACGGGGTGAGGTCAACCGAGACGTCGCGGGCGATGACGCCGTTGTCGAAGAGAAACTTGGACAGGCGCTTGATGGACTCCAGTGGCAGCGTGGCGTCCAGCTTGGTGTACCTGATGCTCTCGGCGGCCACCAGTTCGGGCAGGCCGGCCTTCTCGGCGTAGATCTTGGCCCAGCGCTGGGGGTTGGCCTGGGCGAACTTGAGCACGTCCAGGTAGGCCACCACCAGCCGCTGCACCGCGTCCCGGTTCTTCTCCAGGAAGCCACGGTTCACAGCCAGAACCGAGATCAGCCCGCCCACCGTCTTGGACCGGTTGTGATCGATGGTCGGATACTGGGCGTAGCCGTCCACGATGCCCTGGGCGCAGAAGGGGTGCCACACCACCGCGAGGTCGATCTCCTTGCCCTGGAGCGCCTTGAGGTAGTTGGTGCCGCCGCCCATGATGTTGATGATCTTCAGCTTGCCGTAGTCGAGCCCGTTCTCCTGGACGGACGCCGCGAACTTGAGCCAGGAGATGGAGCCGGCGCCCACCCCGATGGTCTTGCCCTCGAGGCTCTTCCAGTCCTTGATGTCATCGCCCTTGCGCACGACCAGGCAGTCATTGCCATAGCCCACGCCGGCCACGCCCACCATGCTCTTGATCCCCTGGCCCAGGCCGAGCGAGATGTCCTGCGGGCCGAAGGCTGTGATGTCCAGGTCGCCGGAGGCCAGCGCCGTGCGCGCGTCCGCGAAGCGCTGGAACATGACCGGTTCCATCTGGATGTTGTACTTGGCCGCGTACTCGGGCAGGAGCCAGAGCGGCGACAGCGCGGGCACGTTCAGCATGCCCAGCTTGGCCTTGACCGGGGTCGGCAGCGGCGCACGGAGGGCGTCCTGGGCCGCCACGGATGAGGCCGCGGTCAGGGTGCCGATCAGGGCCCCAACGAGGGCCAATGTCAGGACCGCGATCCGGAGGCGTACGATCATCGGGGATCTCCCTTCAGAGGTCGGTGAACGGGGCACGATCTCGTTGGAACGCCCCGGCGCCGCCGCTGGGCGGCGATGCAGGGACCATGGCCCCTGATACAGTGCGGAGAAGGGGCCCGTCAAGTCCAAAGTGTGTGTCCAAAGTGTGCGTACCCTGTCACGTCAAGGGACAGGAGGAGTCAGGAAGAACATAGAGATCGACCGGAGCACGCGGCGCAGGGACCAGCCCGCGACGGGGCACAACCGGTTTCATCCGGATCAGAGCCGGGCGGTCTCGGCTCCAGGGAGGGCTCCGGGGCCGGCGGCTCGACGACGCTCGGGCCTTTCAGGGGGTCCTGGATGCCCGCTGCATGGGGCCGCGTGATGCGAACTGGCGTGAATGTTTCCTATGGACTACGCGCCGTGCTCCAGTGGCTCGACGGCGTGCCGCGCCTCATGGCCTGCCTGCTCTACGGCGCCGGGCTCCGGGTGCTCGAGTGCTGCCGGCTCCGAGTCCAGGACATCGACTTCGCCACCAACCAGATCGTCGGCCGCGGCGGCAAGGGCGACAAGGATCGGGTCACGATGCTCCCCGCCACCACCAAGACCAACCTCGCGCGGCACCTCGAGGCCGTCCACGCTCAGCATCACCGTGACGTGAGCGCCGGGGCCGGCTGGGTGGAGCTGCCAACCGCCCTATCGACGAAGTACCCGAACGCGGGGCGGGAGTGGGTCTGGCAACGGGTCTTCCCCGCCACGCGGGTCTACCGTGACCGGCTGACCGGGCAGCGGCGCCGCCATCACCTGCACGAGTCGGGGCTGCAGCGCGCCGTGAAGGCCGCGGTCCGGAGCGCGGGGCTCCCGAAGCGCGCGAGCCCTCACACCCTGCGCCACTCGTTCGCGACGCACCTGCTGGAGGACGGCCACGACGTCCAGACCGTCCAGGAATTGCTTGGGCACCGGGACGTGACCACCACCATGATCTACACCCACGTCCTGAATCGTGGGCCGGCCGCGGTCAGGAGCCCAGCGGACCGGATGTTCGGCCCATGACCCCGCCCGCGGCCTTGGGAGCTATACGCATCGGGATACGCTGCGCCCCGTCGCAGCCTATCTCGACTCGGGCAGGTCGGTCCCTACGACCACAAACGGCGGGTTCAAAACGCCGATCTGCCCCATCGGCGCGTCGGCTCCAAATCGCGATACGCTGCAGGAAGTCGCAGGGATCGTCATATTATGCGGACCGGCCTATCCAGTGGCCGAATTCTAGTTGGGCAGCGGATCAAGTGAGGGAGGCGTGATTGCGCTTCGAATGGGGTCCAAGCAAGGCGGCGGAGAACCTTGCCAAACATGGCGTTTCGTTCGAAGAAGCGGCAACGGTGTTCCGCGACGTCCTGTCGGCAACTGGCGCAGACCCTGACCATTCATCCGACGAAGAGCGGTTCGTCACCTTCGGTATCTCGACCGACGGCCACCTTTTGGCCATCGCTCACATCGACCGTGACGATACAATCAGGATCATCAGTGCACGACCAGCGACACCAAGTGAAAGGAAGATCTATGAAGAAGGCTAGCCGAAGCGCGACTCAGGATCTTCGGCCCGAGTACAAGCGCTCCGACTTTGGGACGCTGGTTCGCGGCAAGTACGCACAGCGGGTCATTGAAGCCACAAATGTGGTCATCCTCGATCCGAAGATCGCCAAGGCGTTTCCAAATGATCGTGCCGTCAACAAGGCGCTGCGAGGGTTGCTTCGCGATCGTAAGTCCTCCGCTCGCCCAACTACTCGTTCAACCCGGACGCGCCGCGAGCGGCGCACCGGTTAACGATGCGTTAGGCGGCAACGTAACGGCCAGCGTCTGATATCGGCCAGAACCGGACAAGCCGGCGGTGCCGTTTCCACGCACACTGGACCGGTGGGCCGTGGACGGCGCGAGGACCTGCCGAAGGCCGAGTGTGTTCGCCAGGCAGTCTGGCCGCATCGCGTAGCATCGCGCGGCGGGACCGTGAGGATCTTCGACTGAATACCGGAGAAACCGATGAAGGTTCGCGAGATTCGACTGCCCACTTTCAAGCAATTCACTGATACCATAATCACTGATATTCCTGTCGCAGCACGCCTTGTGTTGCTGGTCGGACCGAACGGGTGTGGCAAGTCCTCCCTGATCGACGCTGCCCACATGTGGCATCGGCATCATTGGGCACGCAGCGGGAACTGGGACGAGACCTACCATCGCAAGCAAATGCCTGGCGTAGCCGGGAACTGGCAGGACTCGGTAACCCTGACCCGCCACGATCCGCAACCCGCCACCGACGAACACCGTCGGAAGGCTGTCTACGTGCGCTCGGCCTATCGAAACGATCCTGAATTTCAGCTCGACAACCTGTCTCGCGTCACACCCGCAGTGCAGGAGTTCCGGATAAATCGCCCCATCGACAACGACCAAGCTGTGAGCCTCAATTACAGGCGACTGGTGTCGCAGGGATTTGAGGATGTCTACGAGCGTGCCCAGCCCGAGCTCACCATCGGAGAATTCAGGGAGCGGTCGATTGGAGAGATTCGAGACGTGATGCAGCGACTTTCCCCTGGCCTCATGCTCAAAAGTCTCGGTAATCCTCTTTCGGCTGGGACATTCCGGTTCGACAAAGGCGACAGCAAAGCATTTCTCTACAAGAATCTTTCAGGAGGTGAGAAGGCCGCGTTCGACTTGCTGCTCGATCTGTTGATCAAACGGCGCGAGTTCGATGATACGGTGTTCTTCATCGACGAGCCTGAGGCGCACATGTCGCCAGGACTGCGGAGCGCTCTCTTCGACGAGTTGTTTCGCGCGGTCCCCGATTCCCGACCGCGCGCGCCGTCTGATCGACCGCTTCCTGAAGGAAGAGCTGTAGTGTGACTATACTGGGCGCATGTTTCATCCCCTCGTAGACGCTTGGTTCAGGCGGCGCTTCGCCGAGCCCACGCCGGTCCAGGCGCTGGGCTGGCCCGCCATCGCCCAAGGGCAGGACGTGTTGTTGACCGCTCCCACGGGCTCGGGAAAGACGCTGGCCGCCTTCCTCTACTGCCTGGACGCGCTCGTGCGCAAGTCCGCCGACGGCGCGCTCGAAGACCGGACCGAGATCGTGTACGTCTCGCCGCTCAAGGCGCTGTCCAACGACATCCGCCGCAACCTGGAAGAGCCGCTGGGCGAGCTGGCGGCCGTCGCCGCTGAAATGGGTATAAGCGCCCCCGCCATCCGCACCGCCGTCCGCACCGGGGACACCTCGGCGTCGGAGCGTCGGCAGGGCGCCAAGCGCCCGCCCCACGTGCTCGTGACGACGCCCGAGTCCCTCTACATCCTGTTGACGTCGGAATCCGGCCGACGCGGGCTCGCGGGAGCGCGCACCGTGATCGTGGACGAAATCCACGCGGTGGCGGGAGACAAGCGCGGCGCGCACCTGGCGCTGTCCCTCGAGCGCCTCGAACACCTGGTCATCGCAGGCGGCGGCCCGCGTCCCCAGCGCATCGGGCTCTCGGCCACGATCAGACCCATCGAGACGGCCGCGCGACTCCTCGTCGGCTCGGACCGCCCCCTGCCCGCCCTCGTCGACGCGGGCCAGCGCCGCGATCTCGACCTGGCGGTCGAGGTGCTGCGCGACGAGCTGGGCGCGGTCTGCACGCATGAGCAGTGGGGCGAGATCTACGACCGCGTGGCCGAATTGGCCCGCGCCCACCGGTCTACCTTGGTCTTCGTCAACACGCGGCGCCTCGTCGAGCGCGTGACGCTGCACCTTGCCGAACGCCTGGGGCAGGACGCCGTCGCCGCGCATCACAGCAGCCTGAGCCGCCAGCGTCGCTTCGCCGCCGAACAGCGCCTCAAATCGGGCGAGCTCTCCGTGGTCGTCGCAACGGCTTCACTCGAGCTTGGGATAGACGTGGGCGCGGTGGACCTGACCTGCCTCCTCGGCTCGCCGCGCTCCATCGCCACCGGGGTCCAGCGCATCGGCCGCTCGGGCCACGCCCTCGGCGCCACTCCCAAGGGCCGGCTCTTCCCGCTCACGCGCGACCAGCTGGTCGAGTGCGCGGCCCTCGTGCGGGCGGCGCGGCGAGGAGAGCTGGACCGCATCGCGCTTCGCCGCGCGCCTCTTGACGTCCTCTCCCAGCAGATCGTGGCCGCCTGTTCCACGGAAGAGTGGGACGAAGACCGCCTCTACGCCCTCTGCCGGCGCGCGGCGCCCTACGCAGAGCTCGACCGCGCGGAGTTCGACGCCGTGGTGGACATGCTCTCCGAAGGCATCTCGACCAGGCGCGGCAGAGCGGGAACGCGCATTCACCGCGACGCGGTCGGCCGCCGGCTCAAGGGCCGCCGCGGGGCGCGCCTGGCCGCACTCACCTCGGGCGGCGCCATCCCGGACAACGCCAACTACGATGTCGTCCTCGAGCCCGACGAGACGCTGATCGGCTCGGTCGACGAGGACTTCGCGGTCGAGTCCATGGCGGGCGACGTCATGCTTCTCGGGAATAGTTCCTGGCGCATCCGACGAGTCGAGAGCGGGAAGGTGCGGGTGGAGGACGCCGGCGGGGCGGCGCCCACCATCCCCTTCTGGCTTGGTGAAGGCCCCGCGCGCACCCCGGAGCTCTCGGCCGAGGTCGCCGCCGTCCGCGAGGAAGTCGCCGGGCGCCTGGCCGATCCCGATGCGGCCGCGCTCTGGCTGATGGACGAGGGCGCCCTCGATCGGCGCGGGGCGGAGCTGGCGCGCGACTACATCGCCGCGGGCCGCGCGGCCCTCGGCGCCGTGCCCACGCTCGACACCATCGTCGCCGAGCGCTTCTTCGACGAAGCCGGCGGGCAGCAGCTGATCATCCACGCGCCCTTCGGCGGCAGGATCAACCGCGCCTGGGGCATGGCGCTCCGCAAGCGTATCTGCCAGAGCTTCGACTTCGAGCTGCAAGCGGCGGCCACCGACGACGGCGTCCTGCTTTCTCTCGGCCCCCAGCACAGCTTCCCGCTCGAATCGATCTTCGAGATGGTCCATCCCTCGGGCGTCGAGCGCCTGCTGACCGACGCCGCACTCCAGGCGCCCATGTTCGCCACGCGCTGGCGCTGGAACGCGAGCCGCTCCTTGGCACTCCTGCGCTGGCAGGGCGGCCGCCGCGTGCCCCCGTATCTCCAGCGCATGCGCGCCGAGGACCTGCTGGCCTCCGTCTTCCCCGCCCAGCTGGGCTGCCAGGACAACGCCGTCGGGCCGATCGAGATCCCCGACCACCCGCTGGTGAACGAGACCCTGCGCGACTGCCTCACCGAGGCGATGGACGCCCAGGGCCTCAAGCACAAGCTCGAGGCTCTCTTCAGCGGAAAGATCCACCGCGTGGCGCGCGAGACGCCCGAGCCGTCCGTCTTCTCGCACGAGATCCTCAACGCTAACCCGTACGCCTATCTCGACGACGCCCCGCTCGAGGAGCGCCGCGCGCGGGCTGTGACGCTCAGGCGCGGGTTGCCGGCGGAGCTGGCGGACGACGTGGGCCGTCTCGACCCCGAGGCCATCGCCGCCGTCATCGAAGAGGCGCGCCCCGATCTGCGCAACGCCGACGAGCTGCACGATCTCCTGCTGGACCTGGGCGCCCTGCCTTCGGTCGAGGCAGCGGGCTGGACGGCGTGGCTCGACGAGCTGATCGCGGCCGGCCGCGCCGCGCGGCTTCACTCGGGGACGCGCACTTTCTGGGTCGCGGCGGAACGCCGCTCGCTCGTGCTCGCGATCTGGCCCGACGGCCGCCTGGCGCCCGACGTAGCCGAGCCGCCGGCGCGGCGCGCGGCTCCATGGTCCGATCGCGAGGGCGCGCTGGTCGAGCTGGTCCGAGCCCGGCTCGGCCTCGTGGGCCCGACGACCGCCGCCGCCCTCGCCGAGCCCTTCGGCCTGAGCGCGTCCAGCGTGAACTCAGCCCTCGGCCGCGTCGAGGCCGACGGCGGTGTCCTGCGCGGGCGGTTCACGACCAACCTGGCCCCCGCCCCCGACGCTACCGAATGGTGCGACAGGCGCCTGCTGGCGCGCATCCACCGGCGCACGCTCGACAGGCTCCGCCGCGAGATCGAGCCCGTGAGCGCGGCCGATCTCACGCGCTTCCTCTTCGGGTGGCAGCACGTGAAGCCGGGGCTCCAGCTGCACGGCCGCGACGGGCTCGGAAAGATCATCGAACAGCTCGAGGGCTTCGAGCTGGCGGCGGCGGGGTGGGAGCGCGAAGTCCTGCCGGCGCGCGTGGCGCGCTTCGAGCCCGCCTGGCTCGACGAGCTGTGCCTCTCGGGCGAGATCGCCTGGGGGCGCCTCGAGCGACACCCGAGCACGCGCCATGCGGGCCGCCGCCTCTCAGGCACGGTGCCGATCACGCTCCTGCGCCGCCAAAATCTCGCCTGGCTCCTCGAGCCCCGCGACGGCACGGACGAAGAGGCGCTGTCCGCTCCCGCGCGCGACGTGCTCGCCCACCTGCGCGCCAGCGGCGCCTCGTTCACCGACGAGATCGCGGGGCGCGTGCGACGCCTTCGCATCGAGGTGGAGGAAGCGCTCTGCGAGCTGGTCTCGGCCGGCCTCGTCACCGGCGACGGCTTCGCCGGCCTCCGCAGCCTGCTCCACTCGGAAAAGCGTAAGCGGCTGCGCTCCGGTCGGGCACGCCCCCTGCGCGCGCCCATCGGCACGGGGCGCTGGGCGCTCCTCGACGCGCCCCCACCGCCTCCACCCGACGACCTGCTGGAAGCCCGCGCCCGCCAGTACGCGCGGCGCTACGGCATCGTCTTCCGCGATCTCCTCCAGCGCGAGCCCGGGGCGCCCGCGTGGCGCGATCTTCTGCGCGTCTACCGTCGCCTCGAGATGCGCGGCGAGCTGCGCGGCGGGCGCATCGTGGGCAGCTTCGTCGGCGAGCAGTTCGCCCTGCCCGAAGCGCTCCAAGCGCTGCGCGCCGTCCGCCGCGACGCCCCGGGCGGCCAGGTCATCCGCCTCTCCGCCTGCGACCCGCTCAACCTCACCGGCATCATCACGCCGGGCGCCCGCGTGCCCGCGATACTCGGCCAGTGGGTCTCCTACCGCGACGGCGTCCCCGAACCGGGGTCAGGTCTTGCTTTACGACATTCGCGATCCCGTCTCACTGGCGTCTAGGGTTTGTCGTAATTCAAGACCTGACCCCGTCAATGGAGGCGAGATGCGTTACCAATCGACGCTGAGGATCTTTGGCTGGCCCTTGCTGTCTGTCGCCCTCGGTCCGGACCTCGCCGCCAATGAGGGCCGCGGAGTTGCGCGCGGCGTGGTGGCGATCGGCGATGTCGCCATCGGAGGTCTGGCCCTGGGGGGCGTCGCGCTCGGCATCGTTCCCATCGGCGGGCTCTCGCTGGGCGTCGTAGCGATCGGCGGGGCTTCGTTCGGGATCATCGCGGTGGGCGGTGGCGCGATCGGTGTCTACGCCAACGGCGGGCTCGCGATAGGCATCCATCCCGAGGGCGGAGCCGTCATCCGCCTGTTCGGACGGTAGGGGCCAGGTCCGCTACGTGCGGCAGATGTAGATGCTGTTCTGGGGCCCCGGGGCCTCGACGATCTCGACGCTCTTGAATCCCGCCTCCCCGAGCATCCGCCGCGCCGTTTGTTCACCCCACGCGGTGCCGAGGCCTGCGCCGCCCGCCGCCAGCGAGACCGTCATGCAGTGCATCACGCTCATCGCGTACATGTAGGGCGTGAA
>JAUSJX010000078.1 GCA_030647435.1 Candidatus Rokuibacteriota bacterium | reverse complement strand
TTCACGCCCTACATGTACGCGATGAGCGTGATGCACTGCATGACGGTCTCGCTGGCGGCGGGCGGCGCAGGCCTCGGCACCGCGTGGGGTGAACAAACGGCGCGGCGGATGCTCGGGGAGGCGGGATTCAAGAGCGTCGAGGTCGTCGAGGCCCCGGGGCCCCAGAACAGCATCTACATCTGCCGCACCTAGCAGACCTCAATGGTGGGGCCAGGTTGAGGTAGCCCGGGCTACCTCACCTCCACGCGCACCCGGTCGCCCTCGACCAGCTCCCGCACCGGCCTCGAGAGGCCCCAGGGGTGGCCAATGCCGATCCAGCTCGTCACGACGGTATCCGAGGCCCCCGCGGTCATGAACCACTCGCCCTCGAAGCAGGTGGGGTTGCGCGAGAGCGTGAGGCCCTTCGGTCCCCGGCGGAGAACCTCGCGGAGAAGGGCCAGCGGCGTGCGGGAGAAAAAGCAACCTCCGATCGCCACATGGTCGCCGTCCTTCACGAGGCCCGCCGCCTCCTCGAGGCTCGTGAGCTTCTCGCCGACCTTCTGGGGCTTGGCCTCGAGCCGCCGTCTGGCCTCCACGAAGTCCCCGGGGCCCACGGCCATCGTCAGTGCTCGGGGACCAGAACGACCTTGCCGAAGACCTTCCGCCCCTCGAGGAGGCGGTGTCCCTCCCGCGCCTGGGTGAGCGGCAGCACGCGGTCCACCACCGGGCGCAGCTTGCCCGCCTCCAGCAGCTTCACCAGCGTCTGCAGCTCGCGCTTGGTGCCGTGGTTGGAGCCGATGATCGAGAGCTGCTTGTGGAAGATGTAGGCGACGTCCGTGGTCACCTGGTAGCCCGAGGTTCCGCCGCAGGTGACGAGCCGCCCCATGCGAGTGAGGGAGCGGACGGCGCGGTCCCACGTCTCCGTGCCGGTGTTCTCGAAGACCACGTCGACGCCGCGCTTGCCCGTGATCTTCATGACCTCCTCATAGAAATCGTTCGTCCTGTAGTTGATGAGGACGTCCGCCCCGAGCTCTCGCAGCCGCGGGAACTTGTCGTCCGAGCCGACGCAGGCGATGACCCGGCACCCCATGAGCCGGCCGATCTGCACGGCGGCCACGCCGATCCCGCTGGCCGCCGACAGGACGAGCAGGTCCTCGCCCGGCCGGAGGTTGGCCCGCGTGATCAGCATGTGCCACGAGGTCAGGAACGTCAGGTTGTAGGCGGCCGCCTCCTCGTAGGACAGCCCCTGGTAGAGGGGCACCAGGTTCTCCTCGGGGACCTTCACGTACTGGGCGTAACCGCCCCACACGTGCGCCCCCACGTAGCGGTACTCCACGCAGCAGTTCACCTCGCCGATCAGGCACTGCTCGCAGCGGCCACAGCCCAGGGCGGCGTACACGACCACCGGGTCCTGCGGCTTGAGGTGCGTGACCTCGGAGCCGACCTCGGCCACGTCCCCGGCGATGTCGCCACCCAGGATGTGGGGCAGGCGCTCGTTGGGGCGGTAGGTGCCCGCGCGCGTCATGACGTCGTAGTAGTTGAGGGCCGTCGCCCGCACCTTGACGAGGACGTCCCGTGGGCCGAGCGTGGGCGTCTCGATGTCCTCGTAGCGGAGGACGTCGATGTCGCCGTACTCGTGGAAGACGACGGCCTTCATCGACCGAACCACTCGCGCAGCGGGCGCACGATCAGGCCGGCCTTCTCCAGGCCCTCACGGACCGCGCGCACGATCTTGTGCGCGGCGGGGCTGTCGCCGTGGATGCAGATGGTCTGGATATCGACGTCGATGAGCTTACCGTCGATGGTGCGGATCTTCCCCTCTTTCGCCATCATGACGGCGTGGTCGGCCGCCTGCTGGGGGTCGGTGATCATGGCATGCGGCCCGGCCTTGCGTGGCACCATCTGCTTGTCCGCCTGGTACATCCGGTCGGCGAACCCCTCGCTCACGATCCGGACCCCGGTCTTCTTGGCCTCGGCCTCGTACTTGGTGTCGGAGAGCGTGAAGAGGAACAGGTTCTTGTCCATCTCCATCACGTTCTCGGCCGTCGCCCGGACCAGCGCGGGATATTGCTCGAACATCGAGTAGTGCACGCCGTGCGGCTTGACGTGCTGGAGCTCGACGCCGGCCGCCTTGCAGAAGGCCCATAGCGCGCCGGTCTGGTAGCGGTGGTAGTCCTTCATCTCCTGGGGCGTCACGTCGATGGCGCGCCGCCCGAAGCCCATCAGGTCAGGCATGCCGGGATGAGACCCGATGGCGACGCCGTGCCGGACGGCCAGCTCCACCGTCCGGCGCATCACGTGGGGGTCGCCGGCGTGGAAGCCGCAGGCGATGTTGGCCGACGCGATGTTGGGCATGACCTCCTCGTCGTGGCCAAGGGTCCACCGGCCGTAGCTCTCCCCCATGTCGCAGTTGATGTCGATGTACTTCGCCATCGTCTCCCTCCCTGAGGTTGTCGCCATGGCCGGGGGCACGGCGTCCTGAGAACGTAGTCCTTGCCTGAAGCACGGGTCAATGAGGCGGCTGCACCGGGTCCTCCACGCTCGCCCGCTTCTCCCCTGCCGACTTCGCCTTGCCCTCCAGCCGGCGGCGCGCGGCGACGAAGTCGTACCAGGATGCCTTTAGCGCAGGAGCTCCCAGCGTGCCTGATAGCGGTCGAGCAGCTCGCCGGTGCGCGGGTCCATCGGGTGCTCGCGCTCGGGCACCTCCACGCGTTTGGCCTCGCCGCAGAGCGCGGTGGTGAAATACCGCTGGCCGGTGTCGTTGATCATGGTGACGATCGACGGCAGCTCCGGGTGACGGCGGGCCAGCTTGAGGGCGGCGGCCACGTTGGCGCCGCTGGAGATGCCGCAGAAGATCCCTTCCTCGGCGGCGCCCCGGCGCGCGGCCTCGATGGCCTCCGCCGTGGTCGTGGTGATGACACCGGTGAGGTGGGTGACGTCGAGGTTCTCGGGGATGAAGCCGTCGCCGATGCCCTCGATGCCGTGCGGGCCCCACGTCCGGCGGGTCAGCATCGCGCACTCGTCGGGCTCGACGGCGTAGAGCTTGACCTTCGCGTCGCGCTCGCGCAGGAAGCGCCCCACGCCGGTGATCGTCCCGCCGCTGCCCTGCACGTCCACGAAGGCGCCGACGACGCCTCCGCACTGCTCCCAGATCTCGGGGCCGGTCGTGTGGTAGTGGGCGTCGACGTTGTTGGGGTTGTCGAACTGTCCGGGCACCCAGCAGGCGCCGGGAGCGGCGCGCCGGATCTCCTCCAGGCGCTCGACGGCAAGGTCCACGTCGCTTTCCCCGCCGGGCGTGAAGACGATGTCGGCGCCGTAGGCCCGCATGATCTTCTTCCGCTCGTCGCTCATGCCCTCGGGCATGACGATCGTGCAGCGGTAGCCCTTGACGGCGGCGGCGAAGGCGCAGGCGATGCCGGCGTTGCCGGTGGAGCACTCCAGCACCCGCATGCCGGGCTTGAGCTGGCCGCTGGCCTCCGCCCGCGCGAACATGTGCAGGTAGATCCGGTCCTTCACGCTGCCGGTCGGTCCGTACCACTCGATCTTCACGTAGACGGGCGGCTTGAGTCCCGCCGTCATCCGGTTCAGCCGCACGAGCGGCGTGCGGGCGACGGCCTGGGCGATCGAATCGAGAGCAGTACGGTACGCGTCCCACTGGGTTGGCACGGCGCAGAGTGTACCAGCCCACCTTCCGCCGTTCAACGCTCAGGATGCGCTCGTGCGGCGACCACCCCTCCGGCGCCCGCTACCCGAGGGCCAGGTCCGCCTTCAAGAAGTCGCCGCTCGGGCTGACGATCGTTCCCATGTTGAGCGTGGCCGTCTTCGCCTGCGCGAAGCGCGGGCGCGCATGCAGGCCCGCCCCGCCCACAATCAGACCCGCGCCGCCTGTCTTGAGGAAGTCCCGCCGAGAAGGCCGTGCCGTCATGTCGTCTCTCCTCTCCCCGTGATGGGCGGCATCGCGGCCGCTCGGTCGCGCAGCTCGCGCCGGAGCACCTTGCCCGTCGCGCCCTTGGGGAGGGCCTGAACGAAGTCGATGCTCGACGGCACCTTGTATGACGCCATTCTGTCCCGGCAGTATGCGACGAGCTCACCCGCGGACGGCATCGCGCCTCGCTTGAGGACGACGAACGCCGCCACGCACTCGCCTCGCACCGCATGGGGCCTCGGCGCGACCGAGACCTCCAGCACCCCCGGATGCTGCGACAGCACGTGCTCGACCTCCGTGGGCGAGACCTTGAAGCCGGACACGTTGACCATGTCTTTGAGGCGGTCCACCACGTAGAGGTAGCCGTCCTCGCCAAGGTAGCCCACGTCGCCCGAATGCAACCAGCCGTTTCGCAGCGCGCGCGCGGTGGCCTCGGGGTCGCCGAGGTAGCCCTTCATGATGTTCGGCCCGCGCACGACCAGCTCGCCGACCTCGCCATCCGCCACGGGCTGGTCCTGGCCGTCCACGACCTGCACGTCCACGGACAGGATCGGGGTCCCCGCCGACCCCCGCCGCACCTCGACCGGGTGATTGTACGTCGCGAAGGCCGTCGTCTCGGTGAGCCCCCACGCTTCCTCGATCTCGACCCCCGAGCGCTCGCGCCACTCCGCGGCCACGTCCGGCGGCATCGGAGCGCCGGCGGAGAAGCAGCGGCGCAGCGACAGGAACCGGGCAGAGCCCGCGGCCTCCAGGAGCCGGATGTACATCGTCGGCACGCCGATTAGCACGGTGATCCGGTGCCGGGCGATCGCCTCCACGGCGTGCTCGGCCGAGAACCGCTCGTGGAGGAACACCGTCGCCCCGGCGTTGATCCCGCCGTTCATGAGGGAGTTCTGCCCGGTCGTGTGGAAGAGCGGCACCGCACAGAGGATGCGGTCGTCCGCCGTCATCGCGAGATAGTGGTTGGCGATGAGGGTGTTGAAGGAGACGTTCGCGTGCGTGAGCATGACGCCCTTGGTGCTGCCGGTCGTCCCTGACGTGTAGAGGATCGACGCCGTGTCGTCGCGCTCGCGGTCCACCGCCCTGAACGTGGCGGCGCGCGAGCAGTCCAGCGCCCGTGCCCCCTCGGGCGCGCCGTCGATGGTCAGGTAGTGGACGACCGACGGCACGTCCTGGCGGGGGGGCAGCGAGGGCCACGACGAGACCGTCGTGATGAGCACGGAGGGCTCGGAATTCTTCAGGACGTGGGCGATCTCGTCACGCTTGAAGGCCGAGTTGATGGAGACGACGGACGCGCCGACCTTCTGGCAGCCGTAGTAGGCGAGGATGAACTCGGGCCGCGACGGGACCAGGACCGCCACACGATGGCCCGGCTTGACGCCGAGGCCCACGAGCTGCTCGGCGACCCCGCCGGCGCCCCGGTCGAGGTCGTGGAAGGTGTACGCGCGATCCCCGAAGCAGAGGGCCACCGCGTGGGGGCGGTAGCGGGCGCGTTGCTCGAGGATCGTGGCGATGTTCATCCGCGCGAACCGCCCCCGGGCGTCAGCCGCTCGACCTGGAGCGGCCGCACTTCCTGGTACAGCCGCTCGTTGGGCAGGATCACACAGAGCTTCCGGAGCGGCCCCGCCGACGTGACGGTCCACGTCATGTCGGCGCCGGGCGGGATGATGTAGAAGTCCCCCGCCTCGACGCGCATCGTCTTCGCCTCGTCGAACCAGGGCGGCAGGGAGTACTTCACGTCGGCAGCGCCCGCGAGGATGTAGTGCGCCTCCGCGTGCCAGAACTGCCAGGTCGAGGTCTCTCCCGCGCCGAAGTCCTCGACGGCGCCGCTGCCGTGGGGCGTCACCAGGGCCCGCCCCACCGGGTAGAGGTTGCCCCGCAGCGTCCGGACGCGGCGCGTCTGCGGGGCATCGACGTCGATCCGGATCTTCTCGATCTCGCGTGCCATCGCCGTGCCGCTACGACTTCAGCATCATGGACGGCTTCCGCGGGGCGGAGGTGTCCACGGCATAGCCGCCCACCGTGTTCCCGAAGTGCGGCATGACTTCCTTGGCGAACAGCTCGATCCACTCGAAGCTCACGCTCAGCGGAACACCGGCGTAGCCCGCCCACATGACGACCTCGGTGCACGGCATGTTCGCCAGGAACTTCGTCATGAAGGCGATGCACTCCTCGGGCGTCATGATGGCCTCGCGCTCGCGCCGCTCGCGTTCGGAGGCGTCGGCGAGCAGCTGCAGCTGGTTCTTCGGCAGGTCCGCGGCCTCGTTGTACCAGCGGTCGTACCAGTCGAGGCGGTACATGATCTGCTGGCGGTACGTCTTCCACACCGCCTCGGGATCCCGGCACACGATCGGGCTGTACAGATACATCGTCGCGAACTCGTACTGCGACGGATCCCGGCCGTTCTCGCGGAGGGCGTCGGTGTAGAGCTTGTACGTCCCCGGCCCGCCGAACGGCAGGAGATGACAGCCGAGGCGCGCCGCGCGCCGGATGGCGGCCGCCGTCTGCGCGCCGATGTAGATCGGCGGGTGCGGGACCTGGATCGGCCGGGGATAGAAGGTCAGGTCCTTGAGCTTGTTGAACCGGCCGTCGTACGAGAACTTCTCCTCGGTCCAGCACTTCCTGATGATGTCGATGCCTTCCTCGAGCCGGGCCCCCCGCTCCTTGCGATCGATGCCGTGCGTCCGGAACTCCTGGACCCGGTAGCCGACGGCCACGCCGAGCCGGATCCGGCCGTTCGAGAGGTAGTCGAGCACGGTCACCTGCTCGGCCACCCGCACGGGATCGTGGAAGGGCAGCGGGATGATGTACGTGCCGATCTTCACGCGTTGGGTGCGCGCCGCGATCGCCGCCGCGAGGGTCAGGCCCGCGGGGATCCATCCGTCGTCCTCCGAGTAGTGGTGCTCGCAGACCCACACGCTGTCGAATCCCAGCTCCTCGACGGCCGCGGCCTGGTTGACGCATTCCTGATAGAGCTTGTTGAACGGCACCATCCACCGGCGCGGATTGCGGAGATCGTACGCTATGCCGAATTTCATGTCTTTCTCTCCCTTTCTCGGAGGTGAGCTTCTCGTTCCATGCGCGCCGTCGCCTCGCCCGCTTTATTCACGAACGCATGCTCTGCGTCGTACGCTCCCCCTCACCCTGCCCTCTCCGCCTCGGCGGGGGAGAGGGTGGCAAGGCAGGCTCCCTCTCCCTCACGAGGGAGATGGTCGGGGTGAGGGTGCCCGCTGTTGGTTCACGACTTATCCGGGCTAGCCTCGCCGAGCGCGGGCGACGGCCCGCCCTTCTCACTCTCCCTTGAGTGTGTGCGGCACGGCCGTCAGGCGCCTGAAGCTGCGCCCTCGATGAGCGCGAGCACGCGGTCAGGCGTCAACGGAATACGGTTGACGTTCACTTTAAAGCTTGCGAGAGCATCGGCCACCGCATTGGTGATGGCCGGCACGGCACCAATGACCCCTCCCTCGCCGACGCCCTTGAACCCTCCCGCCGTGTCGATGGACGGGCTCTCGATGTGGTCGATAGTCAGGGCCGGCATGTCGGCGGTCGTCGGGAGCAGGTAGTCCATCAGGGTGGCCGTCTGGCACTGCCCGTCTTCACCGTACACCATGAGCTCCATCACCGCCTCGCCGATGCCCTGCGCGGTGCCGCCCTGGATCTGACCCTCGACGAGCATCGGATTGATGACCCGCCCGCAGTCGTGGGCGATCGCGTAGCGCTCGATCTCCACCCGGCCGGTCCGCGGGTCGACGGCGACCGCGGCCACGTGGGTCCCGTTGGCGATGGTGACGAGGGGAGGATCGTAGTAGTCGGTCGCTTCCAGCCCGTACTCTTCACCGTCGGGCAGCCCCTTCGACGACATCGAGTAGGCGTTCTCCGCGATCTGGCGCACCGTCACGCGGCTCGAGGGCATCCCGCGGACGGTGGCGTAGCCCGCGTCGAGCACGATGTCCTGCGGTGCCGCCTCCAGGAGGTGGGCGGCGATCCGTTTCATCTTGTCCCGCAGCTTCGCCGAGGCGCGGACGATGGCGCCACCGCCCGTCACCACGCTCCGGCTGGCGAAGGTGCCGGTGCCGTAGGGGCCGCCAGCCGTGTCGCCCTCGATCACCGTGATGTCGCTCAGCGGGATGCCGAGCTCCTCGCCGATGAGCTGGGCGAACGTCGTCTCGTGCCCCTGGCCCGCGCCGGCGGTACTCACCACACAGGTGACCTTACCGGTCGGCTCGATCTTGAGGAGCGCGCTGTCGAAGCCCGGCACGCGCGTGAGACCGCGGGCCCGCCAGCCGGGCGCGCCGGTGCCGGTGATCTCCGTGAAACAGCAGATGCCGATGCCCCGGTACTTCCCGTCCTGGAGCCGCCCGGGCGTCTGGTGCTTGCGGAACTCGTCGTAGCCGGCCAGCTCCAGCGCCCGCCGCAGCGACTGCACGTAGCTGCCCGTGTCGTAGCGGACACCCACTACGTTGACGTACGGCATCTCCTCCGGCTGGATGAGGTTGCGGAAGCGGACCTCGGCGGGATCGATGCCGAGGGCGCGGCCGATGCGGTCCATCATTCCCTCGATGGCCATGAAGGCGCTCGGCTGCGCCACGCCCCGGTAGGCCCCCGCCGGGCACGTATTGGTCGTGATGGCGTAGCACTCGTAGGCGTAGTCGCGGATCCGGTAGGCGCCGGGGAGCATCCGCGCCCCGCCGGTCGGCTCCAGCGTGCAGCCGAAGGGGAACGACGAGTAGGCGCCGGCGTTGGTGAGGATCCGCGCCCTCACGCCCTTGAGCACGCCATCGCGGTTCACGGCCACCTCGAGCTCGTAGACGTGGTCGCGGGAATGGATGTCGGTCAGGAGCTCCTCGCGCCGGTCCTGCACCCACTTGACGGGGCGACCGACCTTGAACGCGAGGGCCGCCGTCACGATCTCCTCCGGATAGACGTGGGCTTTGGTGCCGAAGCCGCCGCCGACCTCGGGAGTGATCACGCGGATCTTCGGCTCGCTGAGCTCCGGCTCGATGAGGAGGTCCGCCAGCGCGGTCCGCACCATGTGCGGGATCTGGGTCGACGTCCAGAAGGTCAGCGTCCCGCGCCCCCGCTCGACGGCGGCCACGCAGCCGCGCGGCTCGAGGGGCACGCCGGCGACGCGGCCGGTCCGGAAGCTTTCCTTGAGGACCAGGTCCGCCGAGGCGAAGGCGCCATCGACGTCCCCCGCCTTGAACTCGCTCTTGAAGAACACGTTGTCGGCGAGCTCGGGATGGGCCAGCGGGGCCGTGGGGTCGAGCGCCGCTTCGACGTCGACGATGGCCGGGAGGGGCTCGTAGTCGACCTCGACCAGGTCGGCGGCATCCTCGGCGATGTACCGGCTCTCCGCCACCACCACGGCCACGGCGTCGCCGACGAACTTCACGGCGTCGACGGCCACGACCGGGCGCGCGGGCGCCTTGTACGAGGGGAAGGCGATCTCGACGCGCATCGGTTTGCAGAGCGCCTCGAGGTCGCGGCCCGTGAAGACGGCGAGCACGCCCGGCAGCGCCCTGGCCCTCTCCGTCCGGATCGCGCGGATGCGCGCGTGCGCGTGGGGGCTCCGGGCGAACGCCAGGTGAACCAGCCCGGACAGATGGAGGTCGTCGACGAAGATGCCGAGCCCTTTCAGGAGCTTGTCGTCCTCCACGCGGAGCACGTCCCGCCCCACGTAGCCGGTGGTCGTACCATGTGCCATGTCGATCTCCTGCTAGCGTACGGCCGGTCGCAGCCCGGCCGCGCGCAACCGGCCGGCCGCATCCTGCACGGCCTTGAGGATGTTGAGGTAGCCCGTGCACCGGCAGAGGTTGCCCGAGAGCGCCTCGCGTACCTCCTGCTCGGTCGGCTCCGGGTTGTCGGCCAGGAACTCGTACAGCGTGATCAGGAACCCCGGCGTGCAGTAGCCGCACTGGAGGGCGTGGTTCTCGTGGAACGCATCCTGGATCGGCTGCGAGTCGCCGTCCCGGACGAGCCCCTCAACGGTCGTCACGCGGGCACCGTCGAGCTGGGCGGCGAAGAGCAGGCAGCTCCGGGCGCTGGCGCCGTCCACCATGACCGTGCAGGCGCCACACACGCCGTGCTCGCAGCCCACGTGCGTCCCCGTGAGCTCGAGCTCGTGACGGAGGAAGTCGGCCAGCAGCAGCCGCGGCTCGACCTCCCGTTCGTGGACGATGCCGTTGACCGTGATGCGGATCGGAATCTTTTGGGACATCGGCGTCCTCATGCGCTCGGGCCGAGCACCTGGCGACCCGCGTCCTCGAGAAGCACGGCCGTCAGGCGCCGGCGGTAGTGGCTCGTCGCGTGAATGTCGCTCGGTGGATCGATCTCCTTGGCCGCGATCTGGCCGGCCTCGCGGAAGAGGGCCTCGCTCGCCACCTGGCCCTCCAGGCAGCGCTCGGCCTGCACGGCGCGCACCGGCCCCGGTCCCACGCCGACGATCGCCACGCGCGCAGCGCGGCACCGGCGGCCGCTGTCGAGGTCCACGGAGAGCGCCACGCCGACGATCGCGAAGTCCCCGTGCCGACGGGAGATCTCGACGAACGCCGAGCGCATGCTCGACGTGGCCCGGGGCAGCCGGACCTCGACCAGCACCTCGTCGGGCTGGAGTGAGGTGGTGAAGTACGACACGAAGAACTCGGACGGCTTGGCGACGCGCTGACCGCCGGGGCCGGCGATGACCAGATCGGCGTCCAGCGCGGTGGCGACTGCGGGCAACTCGGCGGCCGGGTCCGCATGGGCCAAGCTTCCGCCGATGGTGCCGCGGTTGCGGATCGCCGGGTGGCCGATGAACGGAAGCGCCCGGGCCAGGAGCGGCACATCACGCCGTACGGCGTCGGACCGCTCGGCGGCGCGCTGGTGCACGAGTGCGCCCACGGCGAGGTGGCCGTTGGCCTCACGGATGTAATCGAGCTCGCTGACCCGGCCGAGATCGATCAGGACCTGCGGCCGGGCCAGGCGCAGGTTCATCGCGGGCACGAGGCTCTGGCCGCCGGCGAGGAGTTTCGCCTCCCCGCCGGCCTGCCGGAGCCGCGCCAGCACCTCGTCCAACGTTCGTGGAGCGTGGTACTCAAAAGGCGCTGGCTTCACCGATGTCCTCCTGCTACGCCTTCTTCCACAGCGGGAACGGGTGCATCGGCTTCGCCGTCGCGAGCTGGGGCGGGTACACGAGATGGATCTTGCCGTCGTGCCACTGCCCCGGGTAAATGGTGTGCTGCGGGTTAAGGCCGATGTCGTTGAAGGAGACCTTCGAGAAGAACGTCTCGCCCTGGAACTCGAGGAAGGCCTTCCGGATCTTCGCCGGGTCATCCACCACGCCCGCCTTCTGCAGGACCTGGACGTAGACGAGCACGTTGTGCGACCCGAGCGGGGCGACGAAGTCCACCACGTCCTCCTTGTGCTTGTCCTTGTAGATGCGCGCGAACTCCTTGTTGCTCCCGATGTACGGGTCCTTGGGCCCGGTCAGGCTCTCGTGCCACATCAACGGCACGAACGCGCCGTTGATGGCGGGGCCGAGGGCGTCGTAGAGCTTCGTCGGCGCCTCGACCACGAGCAGCGGCGGGAAGAGCTTCGTCATCTGCATCTCCTTGAAGATCGCGATGATGTCCGGCGTGTAGGCGTTGATGACGATCCCGTCGGGGTTGGAGCGCCGGATGCGCTCGAGGGCGCCGACGTACTCCTGGGTCTTCGCCGGGTACAGCTCGGCGGCGGCCAGTTGGAGCTTCGCCCGCTTCAGGTCGTTCGGGAAGTACTCCTTGAGCGCGGACACGCCCAGCTCGTCGTTCGGCGAGAGGATCGCCACCTTCCCGATCTTCGGGTTGTCGAACTTCGCCGCCATCTCCATGATCAGCGTGTAGAACCCGCTGAACCCGTTGAGGGCCGAGAAGAGCCAGGGGTCGCCCTTCTGGGCGGCGAAGACGCTGTCAACGTGAGCCCAGTGGGCCATCATCGGGAAGCGCAGACGCTGGGCCACCGGGATGCACGCCTTCACGAGCACGCTGCCCAGGGGGGCCAGGACCATGTGGGCCTTCTCCGTGGTGACGGCGCGCTCCACGAGGCGGGCGGCGGTGGTGGCGTCGGTCTTGTCGTCGTAGTGCTGGACGTCGACTTTGTAGGTCGTGTCCCCCACCCTGACGCCGCCGGCCGCGTTGATCCGCTCGACCGCGATGTCGGTGCCGCGCTTCAGGTGGTCGCCGTAGCTGGCGAAGTTCCCGCTCAGGCTCACCACGGAAGCGATTTTCAGCGTGCCGGCCTTCTGCGCGTAGACGCGGCCGGGGCCGAAGACCGACGCGGCCGTCGCCGCCGCGCCCCCGAGGAAGGTCCGTCGTGTCGTCCCGTGTCTCTCAGTCGTCACAGTTGCCTCCTTGTCGCTGGTGATGTTCTGCCGTCGCCGAGGGCCACCCGCCGCGCCCTCACTCGCCGAGGTAGCTCCGCACGATCGCCTCGTCCTTCGCCAGCTCCCGCGCCGGGCCGCTGAGGGTCACGCGGCCCGTTTCGATCACGAACGCACGATCCGAGATCTGGAGCGCCACGCTGACGTCCTGCTCGATCAGCACGATGGTGGTGCCCGCGCCCTGGATGTCGTGCAGGATGGGGATCAACTCCTCGACGACGACGGGCGCCAACCCCAGCGAGAGCTCGTCGATCAGAAGAAGCCGCGGGTCTCCCATGAGCGCCCGGCCGATCGCGCACATCTGCTGCTCACCGCCCGAGAGCGTCCCCGCGATCTGCCGCCGCCGGTCACGCAGACGCGCGAAGTACCCGTACACGCGCTCGAGGTCCGCGCGGACGGCCGCCCGGTCCTTGTGCGCACGGCCGTACGCCCCCATGCGGAGGTTCTCCTCGACGGTCATGCCCGAGAAGAGGCGCCTGCCCTCGGGCACGTGGCCCATGCCCAGGCGCACGATCTCGGGGCTTCGCGCTCCCGCGATGTCGCGGCCGGCAAACCGGATCCGGCCGCTGGTCGGGACGATGAGCCCGGACAGCGTGCGCAACAGCGTCGTCTTGCCCGCGCCGTTGGCCCCGACCACGGCCAGCATCTCGCCGGGCAGGACGTCGAGCGTCACGCCCCAGAGGACCTGCGTATCGCCGTACCCCGCCTCCAGGTTTTCCACGACGAGGAGCGGCTCGCGCAGCTGCCCGTTCCCCGTCATCGGGTCCCGCCGGCCGCGTAGCGGGCGGCCGTCGCCCGCACGTCGCCCAGGTAGGCGCGCTTGACCTCGTGGTGCGCCAGGATCTCGGCCGGCGTGCCTTCCGCGATCTTGGCGCCGTTGGCGACGACGACGATGCGGTCACTCACCGCGGTCACCGCCGGCACGATGTGCTCGATGAAGACGATCGTAATACCGGACCGGTTGATCTCGCGGATCATCCCCAGCGCCTCGTCGACCTCGCGGCGATTGAAGCCGGAGAGCGGCTCGTCCAGGAAGAGGAGGCTCGGCGAGGTCGCGAGGCAGCGGGCGATCTCCAGCCGCTTCTTGCCGGCGTTGGTGAGGGCGGAAGCGCGCACCGCGGTCATCGCGGTCAGGCCGACGCGATCGAGGATGCGGCGGGTCTCGGCGCGGGCGGCGTCAAGCCCGAGCCGTCGGCCGCGTCGACCGAAGAGCGCGCCGGCCATCACGTTGTCGTGGACGGTCATCGACAGGAACGGGCGCGCGATCTGGAAGGTGCGGGCGAGCCCCAGGCGGTTCCGGGCCTGCGGCGGGCTCGCGGTGATGTCCCGGCCGAGGTACGCGATGCGCCCGGAGGTGGGGAGCTGGTGGCCGGTCAGGAGGTCGACGAGTGTGGTCTTGCCGGCGCCGTTCGGACCGATCAGGCCGACGATCTCGCCCTCGGCGACACGGAAGTCGAGGCCGTTCACGGCGGTGACCCCGCCGAAGCGCTTGACGAGCTGGACGGCCTCGAGCACTACCGCACCTTGAAGCGCCGGAGGTTCTGGGCGAGCCGTGCGGGGTGCAGGCTGCGCGGTCCTTCGGTGAAGACGCGCACCAGCCCCTCGGGTAGGAACAGCACGACGAGGACCACGATGAGTCCGGACGTCACCAGCGTGAGCTCGGCGAACTTGATCCCGAAGTATTCGCCCAGGAGCAGGATGAGGAGGACGCCGAGGGGCGGCCCCCACACCGTGCCCATGCCGCCGAGGAAGACCATCACGATCACCTCGAACGTGATGGCCGGGTTGTACGCTTCGTTGGTGTCGACGACGCCGAGCCAGAGCGCCCACGCGGTCCCGATGAACGCCGTCAGCAACGCACTGAGGAGGAAGGTCAGGAGACGCACGCGCGGGGCGTGGATCCCGAGCGCCCGTGCGGCCGACTCGTTGTCGCGGATCGCACGGAGCGCGTAGCCCCAGCGCGACCGGTCCACGGCGATCACCAGCCCCATGCAGGACAGCGCGAGCGCGAGCATCACGAAGTACAGGAGGTGCCCGTGCCCGACGCCGGGAATCATCGGCACGAATCGGAAGATGTTGGCCGCGACGCCGCCGTTGTACCCGAACGCGTCGATGTTGAGGACGGCGTTGCGGGTCACCTCGGAGATGAGGAGGCTGGCGATCACGAAGTAGTGACCCCGAAGACGGAGCGTGGGCACCCCGGTGAGGCCCGCGATCCCCACGGCCACAGCGGCGGCAACGACCACGGCGAGTATTAGCGGCAAGCCGTTGATCAGGACGATCGCGGCGGCCACCGCCCCGGTGCCGAAGAAGGCCGGGTGCGCAATGGAGAGGAGGCCCGCGTAGCCGCCGACGAGATTCCAGGCCTGGGCCAGCGCGACGTACATGAGGACCGTCGTCGCGAGCCGCACGCCGTACTGTCCGACGGCCAAGGGCAGGGCCACGGCCGCCAGCGCGAGGAGGGCCAGCCCGATCAGGTCGCGCCGATCGGTCGACGCGTCCGCCAGGGGGGCCGGCACGTCCCGCGTCGTCGCCTGCGCCTCGGCGCTCATCGCCGCCTCATCCTTCGTAGAACCGCCGGCCGAGAAGCCCGCCGGGACGCACGACCAGGATCAGGAGCACGATACCGGCGCCCACGAGGCTGCTGTAGGTCGCACCCACCAGGCTCGCCACCGCGCTGTTGGTGACCCCGACCACCGCGGCGCCCAGCAGCGGCCCCACCATGCTGCCGAGGCCGCCGAGCACGGTGACGATGAAGATCTGCATAAGATAGGAGTCGGCCATCTGCGGGCTCACGCTGTAGACGAGCGCGATGAGACCCCCGGCGGCGCCCGCCATGGCCGCGGAGATCGCGGTCGTCAGGCTGTAGATCTGCTGGACGTCGACGCCGACCAGGCGGGCCGCGTCGAGATCGAGGCGCGTGGCCCGGATGGCCTGGCCCTTCTCGGTGTGGTCCATGAACCACCAGAGCGCCGCCGTCAGCCCGAGCGCGATGACGATCGTCGCGATCCTCGCGTAGGTCAGCCTGGCGCCGCCGATGTCGACGAATCCCTGGAGGTACGGGGGGACGACGATCGAGCGGTACTCGCCCGTGAAGACCCGGAGCGCGACACCCATCAGCACCAGGTTGACGCCGAAGGTCAGCGCAATGCTCTGCGAAGGCGGCCCGTTGACCATGAAGTCGAAGACATACCGCTGGAGCAGCCATCCGAACGCGAACATCACGGCCATCGTGACCGGAAGCGCCAGCAGCGGATCGAGGCCCGCGCGCCAGAGGAGGAAGGTGCTGTAGGCGCCGAGCATGATGAAGGCACCGTGCGCGAGGTTGAGGAGGTTCAGCACGCCCCAGATCAGGGCGAAGCCGAGCGCTCCGATCGCGTAGATCCCGACCAGGAGCAGGGCGTCGAAGAAGATCTGCAGGGCGACGTGCATGCGGTCCGTTGATCGCGCTCACGCGCTCCGGCGGATGCTCGGCTCGACGATAGTCCCCTCGATGACGACGGGCGCGCCGTCCAAGAAGATGCTGCAGTTCCGCATGGGGATGTCGAAGTGGCAGAGGGTGTGCCGACCGGCGGCGTGGTTGGGGCCGGTGGAGATGAGGAAGTTGCCCTCGAACGCCCGGCCGTCGACGCCGATCATCTCCCGCTTCTCGTAGAGACTCAGCGCGTGCCACAGGGCGCGCTCGTGGAGCCCCCAGCCCACGTGCGAGATCCCGTAGGCGTTCCGCTCGCGCCAGCGCTCCATGTAGTCGCGGATCAGGTCGGCGTCGATGCCCTCGCCCTCCACCGAGGCCACGAAACCCTGGCGGAAGCGCAACATCACGCGCCCGTCGACGTACTTCTTGAAGGGGTAGACGATGTCGCCCGGCGCCAGCACCACGTCGCCCTCGGCGTCGGTCGAGACCGGATAGGCGGCCACGAGCCCCTGCCCCCAGTTGGCCCACCGTCCCCGCTCGTTACAAAAGCCCCGTGAGCCCGTGACCAGTGCCCCGGCCAACTCCACCTTGAAGTTCGTCCCCGCTTTCGAGGTGACCGTCATCGTCCTCGCGTTCCGGAGTAGCTCGACCGACCGGTCGATCCGGCCCATCCGCTCCTCCGTCGGCAGCAGCCGGGCCAGGGCGTCGGCGGGCTCCTTGATGAAGAGCATCCGGGCGCCCGCCTTGAGGATCGCTTCGGTCTCGGCCGAGTGGATCAGCCCCTCCACGGTGAGGTCGACGATGAAGTCGGTCTTCTTGAGGAGCTCCACGACGGTGGGGAGGGACTCGAGCACCGTCGAGCCTCCCGTCCCGCGGGCGACGACCGGGAGATTGGTCTCGGGCGCCACGGGCACCATCAACTGGAAGGCCCGCGCGCCGACGGCGTTGAGGGCGGCCATGCTGGCCACGAGGTAGTGCTCCTGCGAGTCGGGCTCGGTCACGATCGCGGCAGATTCGCCGCCCCGCACGTTGCACCACTCGAACTCCTTGAGAAAGAGCGCCGTGAGGGCCGCGTTAGCTTGAAGCATCGTACTCTCCACCTTCCCTCGCGAAGAACGTCTCGTCGACCTGATCGCCGAACGATGCGAGTCCGGCACTTCCCTGCTGGAGCACAGCCGGGACCTCCAGGATCCGCACCCCGCGCCCGCCCGTCGCCACCGTCGCGTAGCGCGCCGTCATCGTGCCCGCCGCACCTGCACGAAGCTATCGTACTCCATCGTGAAAATCTCGCGCGTCGACGTGTACTTGTTGCCGGCCATCCGTCCCACCGCCTGCAACCGTGTGAAGTCGACCCGCCCGTTCTCGCCCAGGATCTCCGCCGCCACGTGGAAGAGCACCACCCGCCCGAGCACGAGCGTGTAGGGCGATTCGGGCAGCGGCGTCAGGCTGATCAGCCGGCACTCCATGTTCACCGGCGACTCGGCGACCAGCGGCGCCCGCACGAGCTGCGCCGGCACAGGCGTCAACCCCGTCACCTCGAACTCGCTGACGTCCGGCGGGTAGTTCTCCGCGCACTGGTTCATTGCCCCGGCGATCGTCTCCGTCACCACGTTGACCACGAACTCGCCGGTCGCCCGGATGTTGGTGACCGTGTCTTTGTCGCAGCCATCCCGGAGCGCCGCCGAAAAGCAGACGATCGGCGGCCGGTGTGAGAGGGCGTTGAAGAAGCTGAACGGCGCCGCGTTCGGCACCCCCAACACGCTCACCGTCGAGATGAAGCCGATGGGCCGCGGGACAACGACGCCCGTCAGAAGCTTGTAGACCCGGACGTCTTCCATCCCCTGCGGCTCGAGCCGGAGCTTTGGCGTGCGCGTCGAAACCCCCTCGGAACGCCCCTCGTTGCCCCCGCTCATCGTCGCCCTCCGGCCTTCCCGTGCAGTCCCGTTCGCGCATCATGCGTCCGCAAGAAAATTGCGTGGACAAGAGAATCGGGTGGGATAGAATACAGCACTTTCGTCAGCAGCCTGTCAAGCGTAGAATTGGCCGATTTCCCGAACGTTTCTACACAACGCCCTGCCGGTACCGCCGGTCCGGAAAGAGCCCTCACCATCACCGAATCCGATCGAGGTAGTTGGTCAGCGCGTGGTGGACGGCCTTCTCCAGTCCCGCCATCGGCCCGGGCTGAAACGCACGCGTCGACATGGCGTTCTGGAGCGACTGCACCATCGACCGGTCCTCATCCAGCACGCTCGCGATGTAGTCGTGGTACACGCGTACCTTCACGTTGAAGTCCCGAAGCTCGAAGTGCTCTTTGGGGAACAGGCTGTGGTAGACGATGCGGGACCTGTCGGGCGCCAGGGGCCAGGTGATCAGGATGCGGATCTGATCACTGCGCACGAAGATCTGCATATTCGGGGGGAGGAACCCCGTCACCGCGAAGCTGTCCGGCTGGTCGGCGAGCCACGGGATCTTCCCGAAGAACGTCTTGCCGCTCGGAGTGGCGGGCGCCGAGGAGTAGTCGAAGCGCATGCCGCCGCCGGGGAGCAGCTTGAACCGAGCCGGGTCGGCGGTCGTGTACTGCCCGAAGCTGCGGACGTGGAGCGTGCCGACGTGGTACATGTCCATCAGGTTCTCGACCACGAGCTTCCAGTTGCAGTCGAGGTCGATGGTCATCTTCCCGGACATCCCGCAGTCCTCCATCCGGAGGAAGGCGAACTGCTCGATGAACGAGGCGGCCGCCTCCTCGAAGGGGGGCGTGTCCGGGTCGAGGCACACGAACACGTTCCCGGCCCAGGTCGCGAGGCGGACCGGGGCCATGCGGCAGCTCTTGAAGTCGAAGCTCTCGACGTCCTCCGTCAGCGGCGCGCCGAGAAGCTGGCCCTTCAGGTCGTAGGACCAGGCATGGTACGGACAGCTGAACACCTGGGTGTTGCCCTCTCCGGGCACCACTTCGACCCCTCGGTGCGCGCAGACGTTGGCGAACGCGTTGAGCCCTTCGCTGTCCCTGCTGATGGCGACCGGCTCGCCCAGGACGCGGAACGACTTGAAGTCACCCGGCCTCTCGTACTCCTCGGCCCGACCCGCATAAAGCCAGTCCTTGAGGAAGATCCGCTGCTTTTCCCGCGCGAGGATCTCGGGCGAGGTGTAGATGAAGCCCGGTGCGTGACGGGCCCGCTCCCGCGCCGCTTGCGTGGGCCCGAACGGGTCTCCGCCATCCATCTCGAAGACGTGCTCCGCAGTGCTCACCGCTCCACTCCTTTCTCTCGCGCGACCACTCGTGCCGCCGCTCAGACCCTGGGGACGAGTCGCTCCGCCAGCCTCGCGAGGTCCGGGGGCGCCACGAGGATCCCGTCCTCCACGATCTTCCGGCCGTCGATCCAGAGGGACTGCTCGCAGAGGACGGCGTCGGGATGATTCTCTCCGCTTCCCGGCAGCCAGAACGGGATGCCGAGCCCGACCCCATTGTTGCCGATGGCGCGCATGTCCTCGAGGCCAGGGCCGCTCACCTTTCACCCCGCACCCCCACCGAGCCACGAGGGCGTGGCGCAGGTCCTCGCCACCGTCCGCGCGCGTGCTCGCCGCCCTGCGCGGTCACCTCCTCCACCGCGAGTGCGATGCCCTCGTGGATTGCGGTCCCCTGCACACCAAACTGCCCCGTGCGCGGGTTGATTTCGCCGATCACGAGGGGTGCCCCCCCTGAGCCGGCGCGCCGGTAGCGAGCGCGAGCACCGCGAGGGCGAGGCTGGCCGACCAGCCACGGAGCCTACCCCGGCTCATCGTGCGGTCATCTCGCGGAGCAGCCGGCGGAGGAGCTTCCCCGTCCCCGGGCCGGCGGGGCCGGGCGCGCGCGGGAGGCGCTCGACCACCCGCAGCACTCGGGGGAGCTTGTAGACGGCGATGGTTCCCCGGCACGAGTCGATGATCTCCTGACGGAGGGCGGGGGAGTCGGTGGATCCCGGCTGCAGGACGATGAAGGCGCAGGTGTCCTCGCCGTGCACGGCGTGGGGAATGCCGATCACCCCCACGTCGGCGACGGCGGAGTGGCCGGCCAGGGCCTGCTCGACCTCGTCGGGCCCGATGCGGTAGCCCGAGGACTTGATGATGTCATCCTCGCGGGAGAGGAAGGAGATGTAGCCGTCCTCATCCATCGTGACGAGGTCGCCGATCCGCGACCATCCGGCCTCGACGGCCGCGCGCTGGCGCTCCAGGTCGTTCCAGTAGATGGTCCCGGTGGGGCCGCGGGCGATGAGCGACCCGACCTCCCCCGGCTTGCAGTCGCGGCCGTCCTCGTCCACCACGCGCAGCTCGTACCCGGGGACGGCGGGTCCGATGGCCCCGACCTTCACGCGGCCCGTCACCGCGGAGGACGCGAAGACGAACATCATCTCGGTCGTGCCCAGACCCTCGTAGATCTCGCGGCCGAACGCGAGCCGCCACTGTTCGTAGGTGGCCGGCGTCAGCGATTCGCCCCCGCCCGTGTAGAGGCGGACCGACCCCAGGTCGTGGCGCCGGGCGGCGTCGGGCAGCTCCAGGATTTTTCGGTAGCCGGTGGGGAGCACGGAGACCACCGACACCCGGTGGCGCTCGATCTGCTGGAGCATACCCTCGGGGCTGAAGCGCGCGAGCAGGGAGATGGGGGCGCCGAGCCGGAACGGGATGACGGCCTGAGCGGAGTATCCGGCGGCCGTGGACAGCGGCGCGGGGCTGCAGAGGACGTCCTCGGGCGTGAGGCGCCAGCCCAGGCGGCCGAAGCCGTCGGCGACGGTAAGCGCCTCGTCCATCAAATGCACGGTGCCCTTGGGCATTCCGGTGGTGCCCGAGGTGAATAGCAGAACCGACGGAGCGAGGCGATCGCGGGGGACCGCGGCCAGGCGCGCGTCGCCCCGGGCAAGGAGCTCTCCATAGGAGATGAATCCCTTGGCGCGGATCTCGGCCGGGTCGCCTCCGATAACGATGACGGGAATCGCCCCGTCCAGATCCTCGCGGGCGCGCTCGACCTCCTCGAGGAGGGAGGCGGCGACGAGGATGGCCTTCGCCGCCGTCGCGCGCGCGACGTGGGCGATCTCCACGCGGGAGAAGAGCGGCGAGATCGGCACACTGACCGCGCCGATCTTGATGATGGCGAAGTTCGCCACTAGCGACGGCGGGATCGACGGCGCCCGCAGGAGCACGCGATCGTCCTCCTCCACGCCTAGGCCCCGCAGCGCCGACCCGAGGCGGTTGACGTCCTCCTGCAACGCCCGGTAGGTGATCCGGCGGTCCTCGAAGAGGACAGCTGTCCGGTCGCCGTGCCCCGCCTCGACGTGGCGGTCGAGCAGCACCTCCGTAGAGTTGAAGCGGGCTGGATAGGCCCGGTGTTCCGCCAGCGTGTACACACGCTCGGGCCACAGCGCGCGGGGAGGAAGGTAGCGGTCCATGGTCATCGGCGGTCTCCCGGGTTCGTGAAGCGGAACTCGCCCGACGCGATGAGGCGGCGATACGAGCCGAAGCGCGCCTCCGCGTCCTCGACACAATCTAGGGCGGACTCCGTCTCGTCATCCTCGCCGTAGACGTGGAGGATGCGGTAGAGGGTGTCGCGCTGCGCGGGCACCCGGCCGGCGTCGCGGATGAGGCGGCGCAGCTCCGCGGGCGGCACGAGCTGCCCGAAGGCGGTGCCTGCAGAGGTCGAGATCCACTCGTTGATGAGGGTGCCCCCGAGGTCGTTGGCGCCGGCATCGAGGAGGATCTGCGCGAGCTTCGGGCCTTCCTTCACCCACGAGGCCTGGATATTGGGGAGCACGGGGCCCAGCATCAGCCGCGCGAGGGCGTGCATGCAAACCACCTCCACGCCGGTGGCGCCCGGCCGCACGCCGGCCACGAGCTTCTTCGCGTACATCGGCGCCTCGAACGGGATGAGGGAGAGCGGCACGAACTCCGTGAAGCCGCCGGTGTCCTTCTGGATGTCGCGCAGCAGCGCCATGTGCCGCACCCAGTGCGCGGGCGTCTCGACGTGGCCGTACATGATGGTGGACGTGGTGCGGATGCCGAGGGCATGGGCGGTGGTGATCACCTCCACCCACTGGTCCACCGTGATGCGACCCCGGGCGATGGAGTCGCGCACGGCCTGGTCGAGCACCTCCGCCGAGGTGCCGGGCAGGGTGCCGAGGCCGGCCGCCTTGAGCTCGCTCAGGTAGTCCTTGATAGGCAACCCGGAGCGCACGGAACCGTAGAGGATCTCCTCCGGGGAGAAGGCGTGCAGGTGGAGATCGGGCAGCGCGGCCTTCAGCGCGCGGCAGAGATCGATGTAGAAGCGCCCGTCCAGCCTGGGGGGCAGCCCCGCCTGGATGCAGACCTCGGTGGCGCCGAGATCCGCCGCCTCGCGCGCGCGCCGGACCACCTCCGCGATGGGCAGGAGGTAACCCTCCTCCTCGCGGTGGTCACGGCTGAAGGCGCAGAAGCCACAGTGCTTGATGCAGACGTTCGTGAAGTTGATGTTGCGGTTCACCACGAAGGTGACGAGGTCGCCGGCCTGGCGGCGCCGCATCTCGTCGGCCGCCGCGGCGAGGGCTTGGAGGTCGCGCCCGCGCGCTTCCGCGAGGGCGAGGGCCTCCGGCAGCGGGAGCTCGGCGCCGTCCAGGACTCGGGCGAGGATCGCGCGCGTGTCCCTCGAGGCTCCGTCGAGCGCGGGAGCGAGGCCATTCGCGGCGCCGGTGCTCATGTGCGTTCCTCCTCCCCGACGGAGGCCTTGACAAGTTCCGTCAGGGGAACCTACTATAGCGGCGGATTCAGCCATGGTCAAGCGTGTGGTAGCCGAAAATCGTCATAAACAGCGGCGTAGAGGCCGAAAGCCAGCGGCGAGGATGTCGCCGAATGAGCTCCCGGAGGCGGCGCCGGTGCTCGACGCCACCGACCGCCGCATCATCCAGGCGCTACAGCGCGACGCCCGTCAGTCGAATGCCGAGATGTCGCGCGGGCTGGGCCTTGGGGAGTCGAGCGTGCGCCGGCGCATCGAGTCCCTGATCGAGAACGGCGTCATCCAGGTGGTGGCGGTGGCCGAGCCGCTCAAGGTGGGCTACGCTATCTACGCCTTCATCGGTCTCACCACCGGGAGCGGCAAGACGCTGGCGGTGGCGCAGCGGCTGCGCAAGTTCCGCGAGGTCACGTGGCTCGCCGTCGTGGCGGGCCGCTACGACGTCATGTTCGCCGCGGTCTTCGAGAGGTCGAACGAGCTCATGCGCTTCCTGACGGTGTCGCTCGGCGAGGTGCCCGGCATCGAGCGCAGCGAGACCTTCTACATCCTCGACATGGTCAAGCGCGCCTTCGACTGGCGCCTGCCCGGGATGCCTGACGACGGGGGGCTCCCGGCGGGCGCCCGCGCGAGGCGGGGCGGACGATGATGGCCCCGCCGACCGCGGGTTTCCTCGCTGGCTGCCGGGTGCTCGACCTCACCGGGCACGCGGGCGCCTTCTGCGCGCGCCTCCTGGCCGACCTCGGCGCTGACGTGATCAAGATCGAGCCGCCTGCCGGAGACTCGGGCCGTCGCCTCGGGCCGTTCCGGGACGGCGCCCCCGGCGCCCCCGACGCGGAGCGCAGCCTGACGTGGACCTTTCTCAACACCGCCAAGCGTGGCGTGACCCTGAATCTTGGTGTGCCCTCCGGGCGCGCGCTGCTACGCCGGCTGGCCGCGCGGGCCGACGTGCTCGTCGAGTCCTTCCCCCCCGGGACCATGGAGGGGATGGGCCTCGGCTATTCCACGCTGGTCGGCGACAACCCGCGGCTCGTCTACACCGCCATCACCCCGTTTGGACAGACCGGGCCCTACGCGCAGTTCAAGGCGCCGGACCTTGTGCTGGAGGCGATGGCCGGCCACGTCTATGTCCTCGGCGACCCCGACCGGCCGCCTGTACGCATCAGCTTCCCCCAGTCGCACGCGGTGGCCGGTGCGCAGGCGGCGGTCGGCACGCTCATCGCTTACTACCATCGCCTGCGGACGGGGCGGGGACAGTTCGTGGACGTGTCGGGCCAGCAGGCGGTGATCTGGGTGCTCCAGGATGTCCATCTCTTCTGGGATCTCACCCGGAGCAATGTGCGGCGGTCGGGGGCGAACCGTCGTCGCCCCGACACCGGGGTCACGTTCCCGTTCGTGTGGCAATGTCGCGATGGCCACCTCTGCTTCGCCATCATCGGTGGCAGCTTCGGCGCGCGCTCCCTACGCGCGCTCACCGACTGGATGGAGGAGGCGGACGCCTCCGACGACTACCTGCGCGGCATCGACTGGATGCGCTTCGACTGGCGCGTGGTGTCCCAGGCGGACCTCGACCCCATCGTCCCGCGCTTCTCCGCCTTCTTCCGACGCTTCTCGATGCAGGAGCTGATGGAGCAGGCGGTGAAGCGCCGGATCATGCTTTACCCGGCCTTCACGTCGCGCGAGATCCTGGAAGACCCGCAGCTCCGGGCGCGGGGCTTCTGGCGGACCGTCGACGACCCGTGGTCGGGGACGATGACCTTCCCCGGCCCCCCGTTCCGGCTCGACGGGCGGGTGGTGGCCCTGCGGGCGCCAGCGCCCGCGTTGGGGCAGCACAACGCCGAGGTCTACGGCGAGCTGGGCCTCGGCGCCGACGATCTGGCCGCCCTGCGCGGCAGCGGGGCCGTCTGATGGCCGCGGGCGCGCTCGCCGACGTCACGGTAGCCGATTTCTCCCAGGTGGGCACAGGTCCCGCCACGGCGCGCGTCTTCGCCACCCACGGCGCCACCGTGGTCAAGATCGAGTCCGGCGAGCAGCCCGATCTCGCCCGCCTCGCGCCCCCTATGAAAGACAGTGTCCCCGGCCTGAACCGCGCCGGCTGGTTCAACGAGCTCAACTGCAACAAGCTCGGGATGACGCTAAACCTGAAGCACCCGGCCGGGCTCGACCTAGCCCGGCGGCTCGTGCGGTGGGCGGACGTCGTCGTCGAAAACTTCACGCCCGGAGTCTTCGAGCGGCTCGGCCTCGGCTACGAGACGCTGCGCGCGCTCAACCCCCGCGTGATCCTGTTCAGCACCAGCATCCAGGGCGCGGGCGGTCCGCATTCGGGCCACCCGGGGTTCGGCGTGACGCTGGCCGGCCTTACCGGCTTCGCGCATCTGACCGGCTGGCCGGACCGGGGTCCAGTCGAGGTCTACGGAGCCTACCCCGATTGGCTCCTGCCACCGGTCGGCGCCACCGCCATCCTCGCCGCCCTCGCGCAGCGTGAGCGCACTGGTCAGGGCGTGCACATCGAGGCGTCGCAGTACGAGGTGGCACTGAACTTTCTTGGCCCTGTGCTGCTCGACTACACCGTCAACGGCCGGGTCTGGGCGCGGCGGGGCAACCGGGACTCGGCGGCCGCCCCCCACAATGTTTACCCGTCCGCTGGCGATGACCGCTGGTGCGCGATCGCGGTCACCGAGGACGCGGAGTGGGAGGCGCTGGTGCGGGTGGCCGCCATCCCCGCGCTGGAAGCGGCGCGCTTCGCCACCGCGGAGGGCCGCAAGCGCCACGAGGAGGAGATCGACGGCCTCCTTGCCGTGTGGACGGCGGCGCGGCGGGCGGAGGACGTGGTGGGCCCGCTACAGGCGGCTGGCGTGCCCGCGGGCTTCGTGCAGCGGGGCGAGGACCTGCGCGCCGACCCACAGCTCAATCACCGCGGGCATTGGCATGTCCGCGAGCACGCGGAGATCGGCACCTGCACGCTCAGCGGCAACCCGTACGCGCTCTCGGAGACGCCGGCCGAGATCCGCCACCCCGGGCCGCTTTTCGGCCAGGACACCGAGCGCGTCTGCCGCGAGGTCCTCGGGATGTCGGACGACGAGTTCGCCACCCTGCGCGAGGCGGGCGCGTTTTCATAGGAGATCGGATGGGAGCGATCGACACGCACTGTCATCTCTACGTGACGCCGGGGGCGCTCTCGGCGCCCCTACTCGACGGCGTCACCGAGCTCTTCGGGCCGCAGCTCGAGAAGCTGGGCCGCCCGATGGCGCCGGCCGCACTGCGGGCCCATATCGAGAAGGAGTGCTTCGACCCCGCGGGCGAGGGGGCGATTGCCAAGATGGAGGCGGCGGGCATCGACACCTCCTTCGTGGTGGTGGGCGGCTTCTCCTTCGATTCCGACGCTCCGGGCGACGCCTTCGAGAGGCAGAACCGCGACGTGGCCGCGGTGGTGCGGCGCTGGCCGGGGCGTCTCGTCGGCTTCGCGGGCGTCCACCCGCGAGTGTCCGACCCGCTCGCGCTCGTCCGCCGCGCGGTGGAGGAGTGGGGGATGCGCGGCCTCAAGCTCGACCCGCTCGCGGGCCGGTATTACCCCACCGACCCCGCCATGGCCCCAGTGTACCGCTACGCGTCCGACCATCGGCTGCCGATCGTCTTCCATTCCGGGCCCCGGCCGGAGGACGCGAGCGACTGGGCGCACCCCCGGCCCATCGCGGCGGTCCTCGACGAGTTCCCCGATCTCACCGCGATCGCGGCCCACATGAGCTTCGCCTGGTGGCGCGAGTACTGCGAGGTCGCCCGCGGCAAGGCGCGGCTGCTCGCCGACGTCTCCGCCTTCCAGATGACCGCGGCGGTGAACCCCACGCAGTTCCGGCGCGTGCTCCGTCGCGTGATCGACGCGGTGGGGGCCGACCGGATCCTGTTCGGCGTGGACGGCCCCTTCTTCGACGTCTTCCTCGACCGCCGCCAGTGGCTGGAGCATGTGCGGGAGCTGCCCGCCACCACCGACGGCGACGTCGCCTTCCGCTCCGACGAGATCGAGAAGATCGTCGAGCAGAATGCCCGGGCCCTGCTCGCGACCCCGTAACCCACCGACACCGATACCCCTCAAGGAGGAAGTGCGAAATGCGCGTGTACGTTGACTCCCGTCCCAAGCACCTGGCCGACGTCCCGGCCTTCGTCCAGCGGCTGGAGCGCCTGGGCTTCGACGGCGTGACCATGGCGGAGATGACCACGCCGCCGATCCTGTCCTGCACCATGGCCGCCGCCGCCACCACCAGGCTCCGCATGGCCACGTGGATCCACGTGGCGTTCCCGCGGAGCCCGATGGTCACCGCCTACTCCGCGTGGTCCATCCAGGACCTCGCCAAGGGGCGGTTCGAGCTCGGCCTCGGCACCCAGGTGAAGGGCCACATGGAGCGCCGCTACAGCGTGCCCTACTCGCCGCCACTCCCGCGGATGCGCGACTACGTGAACGCGCTCCACGCGATCTTCGACTGCTGGCAGAACAAGACGCCGCTCAACTTCCACAGCGAGCACTACACCCACACCCTCATGATCCCGTTGTTCACCCCGGAGCCGCTCACCGTCCCCCGGCCGCCCATCTACACCTCCTGCATGAACACCGGCATGGCCGGGCTCGCGGGCGAGATCTGCGACGGCGTCTTCTTCGGCGACCCCGTGACCAACCGCTGGGTGCGCGAGCGGCTCGTGCCCGCTTTTTACGCGGGTGCCAGGAAAATGGGCCGCGACCCCAAGAGCGTCGACATCAGCAACGGCAGCTTCGTGGGGGTGGGCTCGACGCCGGAGGAGATCAAGCGCGCACGCGAGGCCATCCGGTCGCGCATCGCGTTCTACGGCTCCACGCCCACCTACCGCCCGATCTTCGAGTACCACGGCTGGGGCGAGGTGACCGCGCGCCTGCACCCCATGTCCAAGGAGGGCAAGTGGGTCGAGATGGCCAAGCTCATCACCGACGAGATGGTCGAGAACTTCTCGGTAGTGGGGCGCTACGAGGAGCTGCCCGACCTCATCAAGGACCGGTTCGGCAGCTACGCCAAGCGCGTGCATCTCGGCTACCCCGACTGGACGTTCGGGGACACTGATGAGCGCGTGAAGAAGCTTGTCGCCGCCATCCAGCAGATCTGATCGCTACGGCCGGCGCGAGGGAGGGCACGATGACGCAGGTGTCGTCGAAGCACGTGGGAGCGCGGCAGCCGCGGGTGGAAGACCCGCGGCTGGTGGCGGGGAGGGGGCGGTACGTCGACGACATCACCCTGCCGGGGATGGCGCACGTCGTCTTCGTCCGCTCCCCGCACGCCCACGCCCGCGTAAGGGCGATTGACACCGCGGCGGCAGCCCGCGTCCCCGGCGTGGTGGCCTGCCTCACCGCGCGCGACCTCGATGGAGTCAAAGTGATGCGCGCGGACGACATGCAGCTCACCGACTACAAGGTGACGGAGTGGCCGGCCCTTGCCAGCGGGAAGGTGCGCTACGTCGGCGAGGCGGTAGCAGCGGTGGTGGCGGAGGACCTCGCCGCCGCCGAGGATGCCGCCGCGCGGGTCGCGGTGGACTACGAGCCGCTGCCCGCCACCGTCACCATCGAGGACGCTCTCGCCGCGGGTGCCCCGCGGGTCCACGGCCACTGGGCCGATAACGTCCTCATGCGCGCGAAGGGCCAGGGCGGCGACGTGGACGCGGCGTTTGCGCGGGCGGCGGTCCGGCTGACCGAGACCTTCCGCTCGGCCCCGGTGACAGCGGCGCCGCTGGAAACGCGCGGGTGCGTGGCCCAGCACGACGGCGGAAGCGGGCAGTTGACGCTGTGGACCTCCCACCAGAGCCCCCACGTCGTACGGACGCTGCTCGCCGAGCTGCTCGACCTTCCCGAGCACACCATCCGCGTGATTCCCCCGGACATCGGCGGAGGGTTCGGCATCAAGCTGCACATGTATCCCGAGGACCTCGTCGTCGCCTGGGCGGCGCACCGCCTCGGACGGCCCGTCAAGTGGGTGCAGGGACGCCTCGAGGACCTGCAATGCAATGTCTACTGCCGCGACCACCGCATCACGGTGGAGCTGGCCGCCACCGCCGACGGCCGCATCGAGGGGATGCGGGCCCGGGTGGTGACCAATGCGGGCGCCTACTCGATCTTGCCCTTCGGCTCGACGTTGGAGGCGACGGGCGCGGCCCGGCAAATCCTCGGCCCCTACCGCGTTGCCAGCTACGCCTACGAGGCAACCGCGGTGGTGAGCAATACGCAGCCGCGCGGGGCATACCGCGGCGTGGCGATGGTGACGACGACATTCTCGATGGAGCGGATGATGGACCTCCTCGCCGAGCGCCTCGGCCTGGACCCGGCCGAGGTCCGGCGCCGCAATCTGATCGCCGACGCGGAGTTTCCCTACACGAACGCGCTGGGCGTGAGTTACGAGCGCGCGAGCTTCCAGGAATCGCTGCGCGTCGGCCTGCGCGAGCTCGGCTACGAGGCGCTGCGCGAGGAGCAGGCGCGCGGGCGCGCGGCGCGGCGCTATCTGGGGATCGGCATCTCCTGCTACGCCGAGTTCACCGCAGCCAGCGCCAAGGCCCTCCTCTGGCGTGGCATCGTGCGCGTACCCGGCTTCGACGCCGCCACGGTCCGCGTGGATCCGAGCGGTGTTGTCCGCGTCTACACGAGCTGCACCGCCATGGGCCAGGGGATCGAGACCGCGCTGGCCCAGCTGGTGGCCGACGAGCTGGGCGTCGGGCTCGACCGCATCCGCGTGAGCTGCGGCGATTCCACCCTCGCGCCCTATGGGAGCGGGTCGTGGGGGAGCCGGGGGGCGGTGGTTGGCGGCGGCGCCACTATCCTGGCCGCCCGGAAGGTGCGGGACAAGGTGCTCGCGATCGCCGCCCACCGCCTGGAGGCGCTGGCGGCCGACCTCGAGCTCAAGGACGGGCGCGTCGCCGTCAAGGGGGCTTCCTTCCGGTCGGTGGCCTTTGCCGACCTCGCGAAGCAGGCGTACATGGTGAGCCCCGTCGCGCTTCCGGACGGGATCGCGCCGGGCCTGGACGTCACCGAGTACTACGACCCGCCCATCCAGACCATCTCCAACGGCGCCCACTTCGCCGTCGTCGAGGTCGACGTCGATACCGGCGTCGTCCGGCTGGTGCGGTACCTCGTCGTGCACGACTGCGGCACCGTCATCAATCCCCTCATCGTGGACGGCCAGATCCACGGCGGAGTCGCCCAGGGTGTGGGCGAGGCGCTCGGGGAGGGCGCGCGCTACGACGCGCGGGGGCAGCTCCTCACCGCCTCCTTCATGGACTACCCGCTCCCCCGGGCCACGGACCTGCCCGGCGAATTCGACATATTCCACCTCGAGACACCCTCGCCGCTGACGGTGGGCGGCATCAAAGGCATGGGAGAAGGAGGGACGATCGGGGCGGTGGCGGCGGTAGCGAACGCCGTTGCCGACGCGCTCCGCCCGTTCGGGGCGCACATCGCTCACATTCCACTCACCCCGGAGGACGTCTGGCGGACAGCGTCGCGGGGCACAGAAGGGGCACGCTCATGAAGCGGAAGTCTTCGATCGCAGTGCTGCTCGTCTTCGCGGGCTCACTCCTCGGCGGGTGGCTGGCCTGCGCCGACGCCCAGGCCCAGGCCCCGCTGCGCGTCGGCGCGGTCCTCGCCGTGAGCGGACCGGCCGCCTTCCTCGGGGAGCCGGAGCGGAAGGCCATCGTGCTTCTCCAGGAACAGATCAACGCCGCCGGCGGCATCAACGGGCGGCCGCTCGAGGTGGTCATCTACGACAGCGAGGGCGACCCCACCAAGGCAGTGACCGCGACCAAGCGACTCATCGAGCTCGACAACGTGCTCGCCATCGTCGGCCCCAGCACCACCGGCGAGGCGCTCGCTGCCTACCCGCTCGCCGAGCGGGCCAAGGTCGTCATGGTCTCGGGGGTCGGTTCCAGCGCGCTCACGCACCCCGTCAAACCGTGGGTCTTCCGGCCGGTGGTGGGCAACGATGTCGTCGTCACGAAGGTCCTGGAGCACATGAAGAAGCTCGGTCACGGCAAGGTGGCCACCGTCACCCCGGCCATCGCCTACGGCGAGGACGCCCGCACCGAGTTCGTGGCGGCGGCGCCGAAGTTCGGCGTGCAGGTGGTGGCCCAGGAGACCTACCGCACCGCGGACACCGACATGACGGCGCAGCTCCTGCGCGTCAAGGCGAGCGGGGCCAACGCCATCCTCTCGTGGAACGTGCATCCCTCCTCCGCCCTCCTGGTCAAGAACGTCAAGCAGCTCGGCCTCGACGTGGCCGTGTACCACACCCACGGCTGGTCGTCGCCTCGATACCTGCAGCTCGCTGGCCCCGCCTCCAACGGGAACCTAGTCCCCTCGCCGAAGGTCAACCTTCCCGACGCGCTCGCGGCCAATGACCCCCAGCGCGCGCTGATCCTGCGGTTCCGCGACCAGTTCCGCTCCAAGCACAACGAGGACGTCGAGTACTTCGCCGGCGTCGGGTACGACACGCTCCTGGTCGTGGTGGAGTCTATGCGACGGGGTGCCACCGATCGTCAGCAGATCCGCGATGGGATAGAGAAGCTCCGCGGGCTTGTTGGCCTGACCGGCGTCTTCAACTTCTCGGCGCAGGACCACTCCGGCCTCTCCGTCGACTCTCTCATCATGTTGCGGGGGCAGGACGGCAAGTTCGTTCTCGCCGAGTAGCGCGCGGGAGGCGTAGCGAGCGCGGTGGACATCAACGTCGTCCAGCTCCTCTTCTCGGGGCTCACGGTGGGCGCGGTCTACGCCGTGACCGCGCTCGGGTTCACCGTGGTGTACAACGCCACCGGTGTGGTGAACTTCGCGCAGGGCGAGTTCCTCATGCTGGGTGCGATGCTGGCCGCTACCGGCGTCCTGCATGGCGTGCCGCTCCCGTTTGCCGTCGTCCTCGCGGTGGGGGCGGTGGTCGTCATCGGCGTGGCCATGGACGTGCTGATGATCGCGCCCCTCGGTCGGTCGCATCTCGTAGCTACCGTCATCATGACCATCGCTGCCTCGATTGTGTTCAAGGGGGTGGCGCTCCTGGCCTTCGGCGCCAATGCTCGCCCCCTCCCCGCCTTCTCGGGGGAGGCATCGCTCTGGCTCTTCGGCGCCGCGATCTCGCCGCAGGGGCTCTGGGTGGTGGGGACGGTGCTGGCCCTGCTCGTCCTCTTCTGGCTGGTCTTCCGCGGCACCATGCTGGGCTGGTCGCTCCTCGCGGTGTCCGACCACTCGGAGGCGGCGGCCCTTATGGGAATCAGCGTCCGGTACGCGACCGCGCTCGCCTACGCGGTGAGCGCGGGCTCGGGGGCGATCGCCGGCATCGTGGTGGCGCCCATCACGTTCGCGACCTGGGACATGGGCACCATGCTCGGCGTGAAGGCCTTCTCCGCCTGCGTCCTCGGGGGCATGGGGAACCCGGTGGGCGCGGTCGTCGGAGCGGTCGCCCTCGGCGTGGTGGAGGCATTCGCGGCGGGCTTTGTCTCCACCGGCCTTCGCGACGCCTTCAGCTTCGGCATCCTCCTGGCCGTGCTCGTGCTGCGGCCTTCGGGCCTCTTCGTCGCGGCGGCCCGATGAGCCGGGCGCGCGGGCTGCGGCGCGACCTCGGCCTCCTCGCGGGGCTGGTGGTGGCGCTCGCGCTGACGCCCGCCGTCTTCTCCAACCCGTACTACGTCAACGTGATGGTGGTCACCGGCCTCAACGTGGTGCTGGTGACTGGACTGAACCTGATCCTCGGCTGGGGTGGTCAGATCTCGCTCGGCCACGCCGCCTTCTTCGGTATCGGCGCCTATACCTCGGGTATCCTGTGCCTGCACTACGGCCTCGCGCCATGGGCGGCCATGGCAGTCGGCGTGGTCCTCACCATGGTGGTGGCCCTGGTGATCGGCCTGCCCGCCCTCCGGCTCCGCGGCTACTACTTCGCGATGGCCACCCTCGGGGTCGGGATCATCGTGCAGATCCTCCTCGAGGAATGGAAGGACATCACCGGGGGAGCGTCCGGGCTCGCCGGCATCCCGCCGCTGTCGCTGGGCGGCTGGACGGCGGGCTCCGATCTCCACTTCTTCTACGTCGTCTGGGGACTCTGGGCGCTGTGCCAGCTCGCCGCGATCGGGCTGTCGTGGTCGGTGACGGGGCGGTCACTCCGGGCGCTGCGCGACGACGAGGTGGCGGCCGAGGTGGCGGGGGTCGACACCTTCCGCCAGAAGCTCGGCGTGTTCGTCCTCGGGGCGGCGTGGGCGTCGTTGAGCGGCAGCATCTACGCGCACTACATGAGCTTCCTCGATCCGCCGACCTTCGGCGCCTTCCCCGGCGTCAAGCTCGCGACGATGGCGGTCGTGGGCGGTATGGGAAGCCTGTGGGGCCCGATGGTGGGAGGCGCCGCGCTGACCGTGCTGCCTGAGTACCTGCGCGCCTACAAGGAGTACGACGTCATCCTCTTCGGCGTTGTGCTCGGGGTCGTAGTGATGTTCCTCCCCGACGGGCTCGCGGGCGCACTCGGCACTCTCGCCCGCCGCGGCTCACGGACGGTGGCGCCCGCCGTGCCGGCGCCCGCGGGATCCGTACGGGCCGGGACATGGTCCACCGGGGGCGGGTCCCTCCTCGAGGTGTCGGAGGTCAGCAAGGCCTTCGGAGGCGTGCGAGCGCTCGCGAAGGTATCCTTTGTCGTGCGGCCAGGCACGGTCACCGGCGTCATCGGCCCGAACGGGGCGGGGAAGACGACGCTGTTCAACGTGCTGAACGGTCTCGTACCGCCGGACGGGGGGCGGATTACCCTCGACGGGGCGCCGCTCGTGGGTCTGCCCCCGCACCAGATCACCCGGCGCGGCATCGGGAGGACGTTTCAGAGCGTGCGGCTCTTCCCGCAGCTCCCGGTGCTGGACAACGTCGCGGTGGCGCTACAGCTTCCCTGGTTGTCCGGACTCGCGCGCGGCGCGGTCAGCGCGGTGGTGCCCCTCGGGCAGGAAGCGGCCATGGAGGCGCGCGGGCGCGAGTGCCTCGCCATGGTGGGGCTCGCCGGGCTCGAGGGCCGCCGGACGGCCGACCTGTCGCTCGATCAGCAGCGGCGGCTGGAGCTGGCGCGGGCCCTCGCCCCGCGGCCGCGTGTGGTGCTGATGGACGAGCCCGGGGCTGGACTCAACGACACCGAGCTGGCGGCGTTCGGGCGGCTCATCCGCACCATCCGCGCCGCCGGCGTCAGCGTGGTCCTCATCGAGCACCGCATGGAATTCGTCATGGGCATCTGCGATACCGTCGTCGTCCTCGACCACGGCACGAAGATCGCGGAGGGTTCGCCGGAAGCGGTCCGAGGCGACCCGCAGGTCATCGTCGCCTACCTCGGCGACGAGACCCCCCTGAATCTCGCACGGAGGTGACAATGCGACACGAGGCGATCACTCCAAACTGGCCGCGCTTTTCGCGGTTCACCTTCTCGGCGGCCGTGCGGGCCGAGGACCTGGTCCTTCTCTCCGGGATGACGGCGGTGGACGAGGCGACAGGGCGGCTCGTGGGCGAGGGCGACATCGTGGCCCAGACCCGCTTCATCTACGGAAAGATGGCCGAGGTGCTGGCGGCCGCGGGCGCCTCCCTGGCTGACGTCGTCTTCACCCGCGACTACGTCATAAGCACCGAGAACTACGCGGGCACGGCGGCGGTGCGGCGGGAAGTTTTCGGCTCCACGTTCCCCGCGGCCACCGGCGTGATCGTCGCGGGGCTCTTGCGTCCGGGCGCCCTCATCGAGATCGACGCCATCGCGGTGAGTCGGCGCGGGCGCTCGGCGGGATAGGCGCCGTCTGTACACCCCGATGCTCGAGCTCCACGAGGTGTGGAGTGGCTACGGCGGGATCGACGCCGTTCGGGGCGTATCCATGCGCGTCGCGGCCGGGGAGCTCGTCACCATCATCGGGGCGAACGGCGCCGGCAAGACCACTCTGCTTCGGACGATCTCCGGCCTCACCCGCTGCCGCCGGGGTGACATCCGGTTCGAGGGCCAGAGCATCGCCACTCTCGCCCCGGACCGCGTCGTCGCGCTGGGAGTGGTCCACGTGCCCCAGGGCCGCGCCGTCTTTGCGAGCCTCGACGTCAGGAAGAACCTGCTCCTTGGCGCCTACCGCCAGTTCTGGCGCGACCGGCCCGGCGTGATGCGCGAGCTGGACCGTGTCTACGAACTCTTTCCGGTGCTCAGGCTGCGCGCAGAGCAGCTCGCGGGAACGTTGAGCGGCGGCCAGCAACAGATGCTCGCTATCGGGCGCGCGCTGATGTCGCGCCCGCGCTTGCTGCTCCTCGACGAACCGTCCATGGGGCTCGCCCCCACGGTGGTCCGGGAGATCTTCACCTTCATCGCCGGCCTGGCGCGGGAGGGATTGACCATGCTGCTCGTGGAGCAGAACGCCCGGCTGTCGCTGGAGGTGGCTGATCGCGCGTATGTCCTGCACGGCGGCGTGGTCGCGATGGAAGGCCCCGCTTCCGAGCTCGCCGGGCGGGCGGAGGTGCGGGAAGCGTACCTGGGCGGTCGGTGAGGCGCCGGCGCGGGAGCCGGGCCACCGCCGCGGACGATGTGCACACGAGAGGAGACTGACATGCGAAGGATTGCGCTGGTCGTGATGGTGCTCGTGCTGGCGGCGGCCGCCGCCTGGCCCGGTCGGATCGAAGGACAGGCCGCGAAGGTGGACGGGAAGATCGTGTGGCGCGCCGATTCAATATTCGCGGCGAGCCATCGTATCCAGACGGAGCTGCTCGAAACGTGGGCGGCCGAGATCGGGAAGCGCTCGCAGGGGCGGCTGGAGATCAAGTGGTTCGCGGGCGGGCAGCTCGCGCTGGGCGCGGCCAACTCCCTCCGCGTGCTCCAGGCGCGCTCGGTGGACGTCGTCGGCCTCGTGTACAGCGCGGCCGCGGGCGACATGCCCGCGCTCAGCTTCCCGTCTCTGCCGATGCTCTTCTCGGAGCGGGGGCCCGACGGGGTGGCGGAAATGTGGCGGAAGACGCGCGCGATCTGGGAGCGGGAGTTCGCCAAGTGGGACATCATTCCGCTGCTGTACTACATGGCGGACGAGCAGATCATCTACAACGGCCGGCGCCCGGTCAACAAGCTGGAGGACCTCAAGGGCCTCAAGCTGCGCTTCTACTCCCGTGAGCACGCGCAGTTCCTGCAGGGCCTCGGCGCCAGCCCCACCTCGGTGTCCTACAACGAGATGGTGTCGGCGGCGCAGCGCGGGGTGATCGACGGTGTGATCACCGGCGGCTATACCGGCGTGTCGTTCAGCCTGTGGGACGCGCGCCAGAAGTTCGCGCTGGTCGACGTAGGTCTCGATTATGTGCCTCTCATCGTCGGCGTGTCGCGCAAGGCGTGGAACGAGCTACCCGCGGATCTGCAGGCGATCGTGCGGCAGGTGACCGAGGAGTCGGAAGCCCGGGCGGCCGGCATCGCGAAGACGATCCAGCGTGATTCGTGGAAGACACTCGAGTCGCACGGGGTCACGCTCACGCGGCTGAGCGCGGCCGACCACGCCAAGGCACGGTCCGCGGGCCAGGAGATCATCGAGGCGTGGGTGACCAAGGCCGGGCCGGTGGGCAAGGAGCTGATCGAGGCGACCCGGAGCCGCTGACCATGTCCGACGCGGGGTTCCTGCTCGTGACGTTCGGCCCCATGCTCGCGCTGCTTCTGCTCGGGGTGTCGTTCCCCTTCGCGATGGGCGTGGGGGGTCTGTGCGGAGCGGTATTCGGGCTGGACGGGAACCTGTATGCGATACGGGTCATCCTGTGGAACGTCGCGAGCAACCCCGCGTATCTCTCCATCGGGCTGTTCCTTCTCATGGCGGAAATCCTCGTCGCCGGCGACGTGAGCAGCCGCTTCTATCGGGCGGCGGCGGCGTGGTTGAACCGCATCCCGGGCGGGCTGCTCCACGTCAACATCATCGCCAGTACCGTGTTCGCGGCGGCGTCCGGCTCGAGCGCCGCCACCGCGGCCGCCTTCGGCAAGGCGGCTCACGTGGAGGGCCGGGCCCGTGGATATCCGACCCAGCTCAACATGGGCAGCCTGGCGGGGGGTGCCACGTTGGGCATCCTCATCCCGCCGAGCGTGCCCATGATCGTCTACGCGATCATGACCGAAACCTCGATCGCCGACCTCTTTGCCGCCGGCGCTGTTCCCGGTCTCATCACCTCGCTGGGCTTCATGCTGTGGATTTTCGTGCGCTCGCTGCTCCGCCCCGACCTGCTGCCGAGAGACACTCGCGAATACACCTGGCATGACCGGTTCGTCGCCAGCGCCGGCGTCGTGCCTTGGGTCCTGCTGGTGGGCGGCGTCCTCGGCATGATCTACGCTGGGGTGGTGACGCCCACCGAGGCGGCGGCGGTGGGGGTCGGGATCGCGCTGGTCCTCGCCATGTTCTACCGCGCGCTCACATGGCGGACGCTCGTCGCGGGCACGGCGAACGCGGCGCGCGTCACATCCATGGTGGTGCTTCTCCTCGTAAGCGGCTCTCTCCTCAGCTACGTCTACACGACCAAGGGGGTAACCGACCGGCTGGTAGCGCTCGTTGTCGGCTCCAATCTTCCCGGCCCCCTCATCGTGGCCATCGCCCTGGCTGGCCTGGTCGTCCTCGGGTGCTTCCTCGATAGCTACTCGATTATCGTGCTGACGGTTCCCCTCCTGGCCCCGGTGATGGTCACCCTTGGGTATGACCTCGTGTGGTTCGGTGTGCTCGTCACCATCTGTGTGGAAACCGGCCTCATCACCCCGCCGTTCGGCATCAACCTCTTCATCCTGGACGGTGTGCTCGGAGGCGGGCATATCGAGGCGGTGGCTAGGGGTGCGGTGCCGTACCTCGTCGTCCTCCTGCTGATGATCGTCCTAGTCGCGTGCGTCCCCCGGCTCGCCCTCTGGCTGCCCGCGCTGATGCGGACGTGAGAACCCCCATGAACACGCTGGAGAAGATCATGCGCGCGGTGGCGAACGGCGGTCTAGCCGCGTCGGGGGCGACTCTCTTCCTGGGCGCGTTCGTCGTGTTCGCGCAGGTTATCATCCGGTACGGCGAGCTCGCCCCGATCTCCTTCGGCGACGAGCTGTCCGGGTACATTCTCGCATTCTCCGCCTTGGTGGCGGCGGCCGCTGTCTTCCGCTCGGGCACACTCCCGCGGCTCGTGATTCTCGCCGACCGTCTCGCTGGCTGGAAGCGCGAGGCGGTCGAGCTGCTCAACCTGCTCGCGGCGCTCGTCTTCTGCAGCGTCCTCGTCTTTCAGTCTTGGGGACTCTTCGCCGAGTCGTGGCGCTACGCCGCAACGAGCATCCTGCTCGAGATTCCGCTGGCCATTCCCCAGGGCGCAATGCTGCTCGGCATCCTGAGCCTGTGGGGCGCCGTCGCGGTCGCCCTTGGCGCATGGATCGCTGCCCGATCGAGGATTCGCAGATCGACGCCGGAGGAGGAACGATGAGCGAAGCATTGCTCGAGCAGTACCTCGTCGCGCGGCGCGCACTGGACGTGGCCGCGGGGCGTGCGGCGGAAACAGTCGAACGTGTTCGGCGGGTGGCAACGATGCTGGGAGGGGACTGGCGGGATGTTGCCGTCCTGGCCGGTAAGAGTTATGTCCCGCTGCGGCTCCTCCACTCCCCGGCCATCACCCGGGACGAATGGCCGTCGATAGACGAGATCGCGGACGTGCTCGGGGAATGGCATCGGGCCTACGACGCTGTGGTCCGCGCGTGGGCTGCGCTGCCGGAAGACCGCCGCCGAGAAGTGACGTCACCGGGAATCCCTTGAATCGGTCTGATGGCGACTGGCAGGGCGAGTCGTGTGCTGCTTCGGCGGTGGTCTCGTGGAACGCGCTGCGGATGCCTTTTGCAGTCCCGTTGTCTTGCCCGGAGTCAAGCAGGCTTCAGGCCATTCAGGTTCGCGTCGCGAGAACGCGTTGACGATGACTCAAACCCGAACAAGGCGAGAGACACCCTGTAGAGCGGTAGCCTTGAGCCGGCGCACCAGTCCGGGGACGGAGCACTCTACAACCTCACGGAGTGAGGGCATATGAAGTTTGACTCTACGGCAAGAGACTGGCGGGCCAGACCGTGACGCCGGAACAGGTCAAACCGCTGCGGGACACCCTGACCGCGCCCGCCCAGCCTAACCTGTCCCGCTTGTATCCCTGATATACTCCGGCCCACGCTGCGTCACTGCTTCTGGATGGTTCCGTCCAACTAACCCGGTTCCGGACGGATGCCGTCAGCCACCGAACGGTTAGTGGCGGTCGATTTCGCCGCGTCGTAGCCGCGCGGCCAGGCAGTGTGTCAGTTTGAAATCCGAAGGTTGGCTTGCCCTGGTCCGGTGCGCCCGCTCGTGTGACCTACTCGGAGGGCATAAGAAACATTAGGACCCTCAGCAGCTTCCGCACGGCCGATCTGAGCTGGGCGGCGCTCATACCCCCGCGGAACTCCAGAGTACAAGAGGCATCGAATCCCCTTGGCGCCCAGAGCGGCGCGCCCTACGCCTTGACGACGCCGGCCCGCGAGGTCCTGGCGCCGCGTGAGGATAGCCAACACTAGCCCCCTCCGGCACCGCCCGCCCCCCTCGGGGCCCCCGTTCCCGTGACATAATCGCCCATACTCAGACACTGGCCGCCCCAGGAGCCGCTGCCACAGCGATGGTGCAGCATGCTGGTGCTCATTTCAGCTTCGTTCAGGGTGTTGTGGGCGCAAAATGGGCGCAGACGCCAATCTGCTTCACTCCGTAAATCTTTCCGGCATCTCGCGCTCCGTCGGGATGGAGCTCGCGGCCACAAGACCGCGGCCGAGTACCGCCGCTACGCGATCGTCCCCGAGAGACGATCTCCGCGACGCAAGACAAAGCGAGAAGATTCTGGGGTGAGGTGAGGTTCGACGGTCCGAGCAGCGACACCCGAGTTCACTCACGCCGACGCCTCGCCTTCTTCTCGCGGTAGAGAGCCTTCAGCCCTGGGGGAGCCGCGAACGTCGTGAGCATCACCACGACCACGAGCGCCGAGTACAGGTCCTGCGCGATCACTCCCGCCGACAGACCGGCCCCGGCGAATATCAGGCCGACTTCGCCGCGCGGCACCATGCCGACCCCGACCACCCACCGACGCACGGTTCTCTGGTAGACCGCAAGGCCGGCTGCCAGTTTCGAGATGACGGCGACAGCGGTCAGGAGCATCGCGATGCCAAACTGCGCGTGCTCCGCGAACGGGTTCAGCATCTCGGGCTGGACCTTCATCCCCACGCTGACGAAGAAGATCGGGACGAAAAGGTCAGCGACCGGCTTGATGCGATCCTCGATGTGTTCCCGCCGCTCAGTCGTCGCCAAGACCAGCCCGGCGGCGAACGCCCCAACGATCGTCGCCAGACCGACCAGGTCTGCCAGCGCGGCAAGCGCCACCGCGAAGACGACCGAGTAGACGATGAGGGTGCCCCGCGCCTTCATCCGTCCTATCCAACCGATGATGATCGGGGCGAGACGAATCCCAACCAGGATCGCGACCACCAGGAAGACGACAGCCTTCCCGGTGAGCAGGCCGACGGCGGCAAAGGACACCCCTCCCGTCTGCGCGATCCCGGTGACGACCGCCAGGATGATCAGGCCCAGGATGTCATCCACGACAGCCGCTCCGAGCACCACCCTGGCGGCAGCATCCTGAAGCCGCCCGAGATCAGCGAACACACGCGCCGTGATACCCACGCTGGTGGCGGTGAGGGTCGCGCCGACGAAGACGGCCAGGAGCGCCGAGTGGCCGAACCAGCGCATGACGCCGAAGCCGAGGGCCAACGGCAGTACCACTCCGACCACCGCGACAAGCGTCGCTTGGGCGCCAGCCCGCAGCAACTGGTTGAGGTCCGATTCCAACCCAACCTCGAACAGGAGGATGAGGACACCGAGTTCGGCCAGCGCGTGCAGAGTGTCCGACTCGTGCACGAGCCCGAGGCCACCAGGCCCGATGAGCACCCCGGCCAGCAGTTCGCCAAGGACGGCGGTCTGGCCGATGCGCTCCATCCCCTCGCCGGCCACCTTGGCCGCAATCCAGACGAGGACGAGGCCCACCAACAGCTCGCGGAACTCCATCACTGGGTTCCTCCGGCGCCGGCCTATCGGATCGACATCAGCGCGGCACAGCTGGTCTTCACTTCAGCGACCGACTTGCCACTCTTGACGTGCGCCACGAAAGCTCCCAGTGCCGTCGCCTCGACGTTTCCCGGCCGGGCGTCCCGGGTCAGGTGGGTGAGCGCGGCCCTGCCCTCCGGGTTATCCAGGTCCCAGGTAAAGATACGGTCGGCAGCAAAGGGCATGAACTTCAGGACCTCGATCGTGACCCTACCGTCTTTGAAGCCACTCCCCGCGTGATTGACCAGGATCTTCTCCCCGCTGTCGAGAGTGATCTGGCAGTACGCGCCAGCCTTGGGATCGGTGACGAACCGTCCGACTTCGGCCATAGTCGCCCTCCTGTGACCGTGCGCGATTTGGTGGACTCAGAAGAGGAGCTTGGCGATGGCGATGAGGACGAAGGCAGTCAACAGCATCAGCACGCTGATCGTGATGCCTTCGTAACCTTTCTTCATGGCTCGCCCTCCGCGAGACGTAACCGTGAGATGGACGGAGCGGCCCCCCAAGAACGGGGTCGCCGAGGATCAACCGAGCGGACGGGGTTTAGTGAGGGTCTTCGGAGGGTGGAGCCGGATCGAGGGTCGCCCGTGGCAGCCGGTTCAGTATGGGGTGACCAAGAAGCGCGACGTTGCAATTCGCCGCCAAGCGATCCCTGAGATCGATAGGGGGCTGCGACACACCGAACGAATCTCTGGCCAGCGCCGGCAGCACAGAGATCTCGGCCTTGCCCTCGCCCGCGCGGCCACTGCTGATCTCAAGCGAATCGGCGGACTCGAACACGAAGGCACCAGGTATCGTCGGCACCGAAAGGTCAAGCGTGACGTAGAGGAGAATGGCCAAGAGCATTCCGCGACGACACTTCATTCCCGGATTCTACCCGATGGCACGGCGATCGTCCAATGGCTTGAGGGAGCGTATCTGGTCCAGTTACTCTGGGTAAAGCTGCTTCGCGGCGTCCCCGAACGATCTGACTGACACGTCGCTGTGAGACGGGTACCCCGGGCCGCCGCGTCCGAGAACAGGCGTATGTTACTTACGCGCTACAGATGCGTGGACAGGAGCCGGGGCGCAGCTGGTGACGTGGTCACCATGGCAGCGCGCTTGTCAGGGACTTCAGTGATCATGGGCCACTCCGAGGTTGACGAGCTTGCGGAGCTTGCTATACCCGCTCTGTGCACTTGCGCCCCGCTCGATATGCCGAAAGGCATCGGGCGGGGTTATTCTTTTCCGGTCTGATCCGTGCCCCCCGAGCCCGCGGTTAAACGAACCGACGCGTTCATCGACGGACAGAACCTGTTCCACGCCGCGCGGGAGGCCATCGGCTACACGTACCCCAACTACGACGTGCGTGTCCTGGCCGACCGCGTCTGCGCGGAGCTCGGCTGGCAGCTCGCGCAGACGCGTTCCACTCGGGCATCCCTGATCGCGAGGACGAAGCTCGCTGGCACGACTTCTGGTCGGCCAAGCTCGCGCTGATGGGGCGGCAGGGCATCCATGGCGAGTACGACATCGCCCTGGTCTTCAGCCAGGACCAGGATCACTCCGAGGTCGCCGACGAGATCCGGGCCATCGCCGCGGAGCAGACGCGGTGGATCAAGATGGCGTGCGCGTTTCCCTCGAGCCCGACCAGCCGGAACCGCCGCAGCGTCAACAAGACAGACTGGGTTCGGATCGCCCGCGACACCTACGACGCATGCCTGGACGGCCTCGCTTACCGGACCAAGAGCGTGTGAGAGGCGTGCGAGTGAGACCGACGCGGGCGACGGCGGAGCCTTTCGCGCTGCTAAGAAGCTGCTAAGGTTCGGACTTGGATCCCGCTGACGGGCGCAGAGTGCGCTCGGCGGGGGAGCCCAGGGAGCGGCGCTTGTCCGTCCTATGCGCTCCAGCGGCAGATTCTCGATCTCCTCGCGATCGCACCACGGGAAGTGCGGACAGTAAGTCAGAAGGCCCGATCCCACGGGATCGAGAGGCGGATGGCGGAGTTGATCAGGCCCACCATGCTGTAGGTCTGCACGAAATTCCCCCATTGCTCTCCCGTGCGGGGATCGATGTGCTCGGCCAGCAGGCCAAGGCGGTTGCGGCAGGCGAGCATGCGCTCGAACAGCGCCCGCGCCTCCTCGTGGCGGCCGAGGGCAGTCAGGGCGTAGATGTACCAGTAGGTGCACACGACGAAGGCGTTCGCAGGCTCGCCGAAATCGTCGGCCTCGACGTAGCGGAAGATGAAGTCGCCGCGCTTGAGCTCCCGCTCGATGGCGCCGACCGTGGCGGCGAAGCGTGGATCGTCGGCCCGCAGGAAGCCGATCTCGTGCATCAGCAGCAGGCTGGCGTCGAGACTCTCGCCGGCGAACGTGGCGACAAACGCATTGCGCCGCCCGTTCCAGGCCGCCTCGCACACGCCCCTGCGGATCGCCTCGGCGCGGGGGCGCCAGTAGGCCACCCGCTCGGCGAGCCCGAGCCGCTCGGCGATGCGCGCCAGGCGGTCGCAGGCCGCCCAGCACATCAAAGCCGAGAAGGTGTGCACCTTGGGGGGTTCCGGGCGATTCCCACAGCCCGGCATCCGGTGTGTTCCACACGGCCACGGCCCGCTCGCCGAGCGACTCCATGCGGCGGAACAGCATCTCGTCACCGCACCGGGACATGCGCCGGTCGAAGAAGACGTGTGTGGCGGCAAGGATGGCCGAGCCGTATACGTCGTGCTGCACCTGCCGGTAGGCCTGGTTGCCCACGCGCACCGGTCCCATGCCACGGTAGCCGGGCAGATGGGGCAGCTCCCGCTCCTCCAGCGTCGCCTGGCCGCTGATGCGATAGACCGGCTGCAGCGTGTTACCGCCGTTGCCCGCGCCCGCGGCGATGTTCACCACGAAGCCGAGGTAGCGCTCCATCGTGCGCGTGGCGCCCAGCCGGTTGAGAGCGTTGACCACGAAGTAGCCGTCGCGCAGCCAGCAGTAGCGGTAGTCCCAGTTGCGCCCGGAAGCCGGCGCCTCGGGCACCGAGGTCGTCATCGCGGCGATGATGGCACCGGTGTCCTCGTAGGCGTTCAGCTTGAGCGTGATGGCGGCGCGGATCACCGCGTCCTGCCATTCGAAAGGAATGCCGAGATTGTTCACCCAGTCGCGCCAGTAGACCACCGTCTCGCGCAGGAAGCGGTCGCCCACTTCGCCCACCGCGTCCGGGACGGTCTCGTCGGGCCCGAGCAAGAGGGTGACGGAGTCCTCGAGAAAGAAGGGCATCTCCTCCAGGATTGCCGTCACCGAGGCATCCGTGGTCAAGCGCAGGACGAGCTCCGGTGCCATGAAGCGAATATGGTGGCTGCCGTGGCTGACCTGGGGCCGGGCCTGGCCGAAGTCGCAGGCGGGCCGCACACGCAGCACGATGCGTGGGCTGCCCTCGACGCGCCGGACGCGGCGCGCCAGCATCATCGGGCAGAAGGTGCGCCCGTGCTGACGGAAGCGGGGCGCGAAATCCGTCACCTCGACGATGCCGCCCTGCCGGTCATGAATGCGCGTCACCAGCACCGCCGTGTTGTCGAGGTAGGCCTGCTCGGTACGGGCGGCGTCCACCACGTCGACCGCGAAGTAGCCGAAATCGCGCTCCCCGCCGCGCTCGCGCAATAGGGAGCAGAACACCGCGTCGCCGTCGAAGCGCGGAAAGCAGGCCCACGTCACCTCGGCCTTGGCGTCGATGAGGGCGCCGATGCTGCAGTTGCCGACGAGCCCCAGATCCAGCGTGCTCATGCACCCTCCCGCGCTGCGTCGCGCGGCCGCGCCGGGCCCTCCGCCAGCGCCCGCAGCCAGCGCCGGACGGTGGCCACGTCGGGCATGCGCGAGCGGGCGTCCGGCGGGCCCGGACCCACCTTGACGGAATGGCCTCCCAGGCTGTTGACAACTGCGAACCCGTGTTCGTCGGTGATGTCGTCGCCGACAAATACCGGAATACGGCCCGCAAAGGGCGCTTCCTGCATGAATTCCATGATCGCGGTTCCCTTGTCCTTGCCGGCCGGCGTGACCTCCAGGACCATCTTGCCCGGCTGCAGCCTGAACTCGTCGCCGAATCGTTCGAGGCATTCCCTCAGCGCGTGCTGCACCGCGCCGCCCAAGTGAGGCGCCTGCCGATAGTGCACTGCCAGCGACATCCCCTTGTCCTCGAGCAGCACGCCCGGGACGGCCTCGGCCCATGCGGCAACGCAGCGCCGCAGCGCGCCGAACTGCGCCGCGCAGAGGGAATCGGCATGGGCAGCGCCCGCGGCATCGCGCCGCTCGGCGCCGTGCTGCCCGGCGATCGGCAGGCAGAGTGGCGCGAACAGCCGGTCGACGCCGGCCACCGACCGGCCGCTGATGAGCGCTAGGGCGCCGCCGGCAGCGGCGTGCAGCCGCCGCACCGTGTCGAGCAGCCGGGGCTCGACGGACACCCGGCCCGGCGTGTCGGCGATATCCACCAGCGTGCCGTCGATATCGAGAAAAAACGCGTATGCCGCCGGACCGCCGGGCAGGTCGATCCGGGATGCGTCATCCATGCCCGGCTCGGCCCGCATTGCCGCTACCGCCCGGCCGCGGGGCGCGCGGCCTCCGCCGTCATCACCCGGCCGCGCATGCGCATGTTGGAGGCATCGAGCAGCATGCGGCCGGCCCATCGGTATACGTTGAACTCCTGGATCAGGCCGCGCATGAGGCGCATGCGGTTGCGCTGCTCCGACAGCGGCATGGTGAGCGCGACGTGCATGGCCGCGGCGCACTGGTCGATGTCGTACGGGTTGACGATCAGCGCTTCCGGCAGTTCGCGCGAGGCCCCTGTGAACTGGCTGAGGATCAGCACGCCGCGCTCGTCGTCGCGCGAGGCAACGAACTCCTTCGCCACCAGGTTCATGCCGTCGTGCAGGCTGCTCACGAAGCACAGGTCCGCCGCTCGGTAGTGCTCGTACACGTCCTGGGGCTCGTGGTGCTCCACCTTGAGGATGATGGGCGGGCAGTCGCCCGCCTCGAAGCGGGCATTGATGCGGCTGGCCAGCGCCCTCACGTGCACCTCGAAATCCTGATACTGCTCGATGCTGGAGCGGGACGGCGCGGCGATCTGGATGAAACTGAACGTGCCGATCCAGCGCGGCTCGATCTCGAGCAGCCGCTCGATGGCATTGAACCGTTCGAGTATTCCCTTGGTGTAGTCCATGCGATCCACGCCGACGCCGACGGCGTGGTCGGGCCCGAGCCCGTGCCGCCGGCGCACGCGGCTGCGGCATTCCTCGAGGCTCACACGCATCACGTCGGCCGGTGGCGGCCACTCGATGGAGATCGGGTAGCGCTTCACGGCGGTGGGCTGGCCGCGGTATGAGACCGTGAACAATTCGCGATCTACGCGGGCCTCCAGTTGGCGGTCCACAGTGTCGAGGAAATTGTTGCAGTGGAACTGGGTGTGGAAGCCGAGGATGCTGCTGCCGAGCAGCCCGTCGACCAGTTCGGCCCGCCAGGGGCAGATGGCGAACGCCTCGGGGTTCGGCCAGGGAATATGCCAGAAGGTGATGATCGTGGCGCGGGGGAGCAGCTCGCGGATCATGCGCGGCAGGAGCGCGAAGTGGTAGTCCTGCACCAGCACGATGGGGGCATCGGTCTTGGCTTCCTCCTGCACCGAGCGGGCGAACGTGCGGTTGACCGCCGCGTACTGGGTCCAGTCGCTCGTGCGGAAGGTCGGGCGCACGTGGGCGATATGGCACAGCGGCCACAGTCCCTCGTTGGCGAAGCCGTAGTAGTAGCCGGCTTCCTCCTCCTTCGTCAGCCAGACGCGCCTGAGCTGGTAGGCCGGGTGCTCGGGCGGCACCGCCACGCGGTCGTTGCGGTCCACCGTCTGCCTGTCCGCGGAGCCGCCGCCGTGCGCGATCCAGACGCCGGAACAGGCCCGCATCACCGGCTCGAGCGCCGTCACCAGGCCGCTCGCCGGCCGCTGCACCTCCACGGCATCGTCCCGTCGGACGTGTATGTAGGGCTCGCGATTGGACACGACGATGATGTCCTCGCCCTTCAGGTCCTCGCGCAGGATCCGCTTCAGCGCCTCGGGCGACCAGGTGATCTGGCTCTCGTCGCGCGGCCGGTATTCCATCTCCAGATCGCGGATGAGCATGCGCAGGTCCCGGGCAAGCGGCCGCAGCTCCGGCAGGTTGATCCGCTCGGCCGGCCGCAGCAGTCCTTCCCCGCGCAGCAGCGCCCGCATGCCCTGCACCCAGCCGCGCCAGCTCAGCTGCGCGATGATGACGGTGATCATCGAGACGATGGCGCCCAGACCGATGAAGAAGTAGAAGACGTAGCGCTTCGTCTCCTCACTGCGGCGCTGGACGAAGCTCATGTCGTGCACCAGCACCAGCCTGCCGACGGATTCTCCCTCCGCTTCGATCTTCTGCACCGAAACGTGCAACGGCCCCTGCGCGCTCGGCAGCAGGTGCGTCGGTCTCGCCAGGAAGGCATCGAGGGCCTTGCAGTTGAGGTCTGGCGGGAAGGCCTGCGTGGCCACGAGCCGGTCCTGGGCCGCATCGCAAAAGCCGACCGCGTAGAGTCGCTCGTCCTGCGTCATCTTGTTGAAGAAGCGCAGGACCTTGGCCTTGGTTCCGCCGAGGACGAGCTCATGCAGCGGCTCCTGGACGGCAGTGGCGATCAGAGTCGAGCGGATCTCGAGATCCCGCGTGAACCACTTGAGCGTGAGCCGATCCACGAGCGGGACTACGGCGTAGGCGATCGCGGCCAGGGCGAGCGCCAGGGGAATGATGAAGCGAAGCGAGAGTCGCATCACCGTTTCCCGGTTGAAGAGAGAGCCATCGTCGGCTTCCGCATCCGGCCGGCGACTCCGTCAGGCGCCGGACGTCCCGGTCGCCCGAGTGTTACGAATGACGACTTGGCAGACATGGCACTCATTATCCCATTCCCTCTCAAGTGGCGCTCGCGGTTCGTGGACACCAAAGGGCCCGGGCTCGAGAGCATGAAGTAATGACATAGCCTGCCCTGTGAAGTGTCAGGAGGTTGTCCATCCGAGCTGGCCCTGAGACGCTGGTGGTTGCGACGCCAACCATCACCTCAGGGAGGGAACTCGGATGGACATGCATAAGAAAGCCCGGACCACGCCACGGAGTCGAGCCGAGATTGTGCGCCGGGTCGTGGAGGCGGGGCAACGCTCAACCCAGGTCGCCGCCGGAATGGGGATCAGTGTGCGCACGGTGCGCAAGTGGGTCGCCCGGTATCAACACGAGCGGGAGGCGGGCCTGGCCGAGCGGTCGTGTCGGCCGCGGCGGCAGTCCACGGCCACGCCCCGCCGGCTGGTCCGCTGGGTGCTGCACCTGCGGCGGCAACGCTGGACGGGGACGGACATCGCCGCGCGCTTGCGGCTCAGTCCCGCCACGGTGGCCCGGCTCCTACGGCGCCACGGACTGGCGCGCCTGCGCGCCCTCGAGCCGCCCCGGCCGGTGCGCCGCTATCAGCGCCGCCGCCCCGGAAGTTTGCTCCACGTCGGCACGAAGAAGCTCGGCCGGATCGGGCGCATCGGCCATCGCATTACCGGGGACCGCCGCGCCTGGGTGCGCGGCATCGGCTGGGAGTACGTCCATGTCGCTATCGACGACGCCACGCGCGTGGCCTATGTGGAGGTCCTGCGGGCTGGGGACGGCCCCCCGTGCGCGGCCTTCCTCTGGGGCGCGCCCTGGCCTGGTTTCGCCGCCTCGGCATCCGCGGGCGCGAGCTCATGACCGACAACGCCGGGGCCTATCGCGCGGCCGCGTACGCGGCCCTCTGCCGCGGCCACCGGCACCGAGTTCGGGATCAGCGGCTCGGCGGGCTACTTCGTCGTCGGGGAAGCCGCCTATCGGCTCAACGCCGAGAAGGGCGATGCGGGCCTGCCCGGGCGCTATCATTCGGGCGGGTACTACGACTCGAACGAGTACGCCTCTCTCACCAATCCCGGCCGGCAGCAGACGGGGAACTACGGCTTCTTCCTGCTGGGCGAGCAGATGGTCTACCGGGAAGGCGTACTACGGCGGCTTCAGCCGCGACCTGCCAGGGCAGACGTACGAGCTGGTCCTCGAGTGGACGTACGCCATCGCCGTCGCCCGGTGGCTCACGGTGCAGCCGGACCTCCAGTACGTCATCAACCCAGGGGGCCGATCGAGCGTCGGCAGCGCCGTCGTGCTCGGGGCGCAGCTCGCGGTCGAGTTCTGAGCTTTGACCCGTCTCCGGCCGGGCGCTCGCCAACCTCAACCGCGACGGGTGCTGATACGTGAGCCGGGGCTAGCCGCCGCCTGACGGGAGCGGGACGCACGCGCCGACCGGCGCGCCGGGCGTCAGATCCGTCGAGGCAACGCGCAGGCGCAGGCGGCCGCGCGCGCCGGTGCCCGTCCCGTCGGCGACGCCGTCGATCAGGTTGGTCTTGCCGATGAACTCGGCGACGAAGCGCGTCCGCGGACGCTCGAAGAGCTCTTCGGCGGTGCCGAGCTGGACGACACGCCCGTCCTGGAGCACCGCCACGCGGTCCGAGATCACCATGGCCTCCGCCTGGTCGTGGGTGACGTAGAGCGTGGTGATCGCGAAGGTCTTGAGCAGGCGCCGGATCTCGAACCGCATCGCCTCGCGGAGATTCGCGTCCAGGTTGCTGAGCGGCTCGTCCAGCAGCAGGGTGCTGCGGCGCGAGCCGAGCAGCCGGCCCTGCCTGACATGACACTGTAACCGGGGCCGGGAGCCCGGGCGACCGCGGAGGTCTGTGCTGAGCGCCCCGGTGGACGGCGCCCGCTCGCCGCCTCGAGGCGCCGGTTTGACTTGTCCCGCGCGCTCTGACAGGGTCGGCGCGAAATGCCACGGTTCGTCCGCGCTGTGGCACGGGCACCAACGGCCGCCGGGTCCGAGAACAGGCGTCATGTTACGTACGCGCCACGGAGGAGGTTCACTAGCATGTTCAAGAAGCGCTGGTTCATTATTGCGTCGATACTCCTGGCCATGGCCGGGTGGCGTGACGTGTCGTGGTCCAAAGAACCTTATCACGTGGGTGTTGTCTCCTTTGGCGGTGGGCAGGTCGAAGTCATTCTGGGCATGCAGGAAGGTATGAAAGAGCTCGGATATGAAGAAGGCAAGAATATCGCTTATACCGTCGTGGATGCCGCAGGTTCCGATGAGAAAGCCAGAGCTGCCGCTGAGGAGTTTTTGAGAAAGAAAGTCGATGTTGTCTATGCCGTTTCGACGCCGGTGACAACACACGTGGCGCAGGTCATAAAAAACATTCCAATCATCTTCAACATTGTAAGTGATCCGGTGGGCACTGGATTGGTGCGAAGCTGGCGCTCATCGGGCAACAACCTTACCGGCTGCAGTAATTACGTCGGGCAGACCGGTCCGAAGCGGCTGGAGGTTCTAAAAATGATGGTGCCCGATGTTCGTCGGGTACTTGTCCCATACGATCCGAAAAATAGGTTCTCACACGGTGCGATCGTGATTCTTCGGGAAGCTGCAAACGCGCTTAGGATTGCGCTCATTGAAAAGCACGTTGGATCGAAGGATGACGTAGTGGCCCTAATGAAGAGCATCAGGCGAGGCGAATATGATGCCTTCTTCCACCTTGGTGAGGCAAAGGTCACCGCTGCCATCGACGCGGTGATCGCACGTCTGAACGAAGTCAAACTTCCCTCAATAGCTCATGAGGAATCTTTTTCGGAAAAGGGGATGCTGGCCGCCTATGGTCCCTCGTGGCGAGTTCTTGGGAAACAGTGCGCGCAAAGTCTGGACAAAGCGTTACGCGGTGAAAGGCCCGCCGACATTCCGATTCAAATTCCGACGAGGTTTGACTTAGTAATTAACATTCAGACCGCGAAGGCGATAGGAATCACGCTACCGAGGGAGGTGTTCACTCGTGCGGAGAAGATTATTGAGCGGTGAGAAAGGGAATGTGCACCAGGGCTACGGTGTGAAGGTGCCCAAACGAATTCGACAGCGCCCTCTCGGCGATGATCAGAGAACGCGCGGACGCTCTCATCGTGTTGTCGGACCTGGAGGAGAGGGAGCACGTGCGCCGGGCCGTCGACGCCGAGATGGGCAGGCTCAACCCGGACCTCGACGTCTCGGTGCTGTTCCGGAGCGGGTGAGCCGGGCCTAGCCGCCCCCTGACGGCAGCGGGACGCACGCGCTCACCGCCACGCTCACGCTGACGCTCTCGCCCAGCCGCACACGCGGCGGGGCCGGGCCGGCCACGCGCAGGACGACGTCGCTTCCCTCGATCCGGACCTGGTAGTCGACTCCGTCGCCGAGATAGCTCGCGCGCACGACGGTACCCGTGAGGACGTTAGTCTCCCGCGCGGCCGTGGCGCCGGCTCTAGCTCGCGGCGCCAGCTCGATCTGGTGAGGCCGGATCGAGACGGCGACCGGCGCGCCGGCCGTCAGGCCTGCCGAGGCAACGCGCAGGCGTAAGTCCCCGCGGGCGACGGTGGCCGTCCCCTCGGCGCGGCCGTCGATCAGGTTGGTCTTCCCGATGAACTCGGCGACGAAGCGCGTCCGCGGACGCTCGAAGAGCTCTTCGGCCGTGCCGACCTGGGCGACGCGCCCGTCCTGGAGTACCGCCACGCGGTCCGAGATCACCATGGCCTCCGCCTGATCATGCGTGACGTAGAGCGTCGTGATCGCGAACGTCTCGTGCAGGCGCCGGATCTCGAAGCGCATCTCCTCGCGGAGGTTCGCGTCCAGGTTGCTGAGCGGCTCGTCCAGGAGCAGGATCTCGGGCTCGACCACCAGCGCACGCGCGACGGCGACGCGCTGCTGCTGGCCGCCGGAGAGCTCGCCGGGATAGCGGGATCCGTAGCCCTCGAGCTGGACCGCCTTCAGGATGTCCTTCACCCGCCGGTCCCTCTCGGCCTTCGGCACTCCCGTGAACCGCAGCCCGTACGCGACGTTCTGATCCACCGTCATGTGCGGCCACAGCGCGTAGCTCTGGAAGATCATCGCCATCCGGCGCCGCTCGGGCGGGACCACCGCTGCCGGCGACGAGAGGCAGCGTTCTCCGACCCAGATTTCGCCCGCTTCCGGCTTGAGAAAGCCCGCCACGAGCCGCAGCGTGGTCGTCTTGCCGCAGCCCGATGGCCCGAGCAGCGCCACCAGCTCGCCGGGCTCCACGCGCAGCTCGAGGCCTAGGACGGCGGCGACGTCGCCGTAGCGCTTGGTCAGACCCCGTATCGTCACGCCGGGCATCGCGGTTACCCCGGCGCGCTCGCGGACGGCCTCTGCCCGAGGACGTCCTTGCCGAGGAGCGTCTGCATCAAAGCAACGACGGCAAACGTCATGCCCAGCATGAAGATGCCGAGGACCGCGATGGCGCCGAACTGGCCCTCTTCCTTGAGGTCGAAGATCACGACCGATATGACCTTGGTATTGGGCGTGAAGAGAATGATCGACGCGGACAGCTCGCGGATGACGCCGATGAAGATGAAGCACCAGGTGGCGATGATGCCGCTCTTGGCGAGCGGCGCGGTGATCTCCCGGAGCACGCGCAGACGCCCGGCGCCCAGGATGCGGCCCGCCTCCTCCAGCTCGGGATGGATCCCGCGAAACGTGGCGTCGGACTGGGAGTAGCCGACGGGCATCTCCTTGGTCAGGTAGGCGATGAAGAGGATCCAGAGTGTGCCGTAAAGGAGGAAGGGCGGGCGGGTGTACGCGATGAAGAGGGCGACCGCGAGGACGGTGCCGGGAATGACGATGGGCGCCAGCGCGAGGAAGGCCAGGAGCTGGTGGCCCACGATGAGCTTGCGATTCGTGACATAGGCGAGCAGCGCCGCGAGCCCGGCGCCGACGCAGGCCGTGAGCACGCCCAGCTCGAGCGTGTTGACGATGGCGCCCTGGGTCGAGCTGTACAGGAACGTGAACGACCAGTTCGCCAGCGTGAAGTTCTCCCAGGTCAGCGGCTGGGCCCAGGCGCGAGAGAAGGCGGCCTTGGCGAGGATCCCATACGGGAGGAACACCGCGCAGCCGAGGACCGCGAGGCAGCCGAGGAGCGCGGGGTACCGCCACGGGCCGAGCGGGATCGCCCGGCGCTGCGCGCCCTTGCCGCCTACCGACGCGTAGCCGCGTCGGCCCAGGAGCCTCTTCTGGACGAGCAGCAGGAGCGCCGTGGCCAGCAGCAGCGGCACGGAGAAGGCGGCCGCCATCTCGACCTTGGGCGGGTAGTGGAAGAGCGCCCAGATCTGCGTCGTGACCGTGTGAAAGCCCGCCGGCAGCGCGAGGATGGCCGGGGAGCCGAAGAGCGCCAGCGCCTGCAGGACGGACAGGATGAAGCCGCTCAGAATGGCGGGCGCGACCATCGGCAGCGTGATGGTCAGCGCCACCCGGAAGCGGCTGGCGCCGAGGATGGACGCGGCCTCCTCCAGATCGGACGCGATCAGCCCGAGCGTGTTGGCGATCATGATGTACACGTAGGGGAAGGTGTAGATCGCGACCACGAAGATCAGCCCCGGCATCGTGAAGATGTTGAGGAGCGGGTCGTTCGCACCGGTCAGGCTTCGGTAGAGCTTGTTGAGGTAGCCGGCGTTCGGCCCGGCGAGCATGACCCACGCGAAGGCGCCGAGGAAGGGCGGCGTCACGAAGGAGGCCATGATGAGGCTCCGAATCACCCGCGACCAGGGCAGGTCGGTGCGGGCGGAGAGCCAGGCCATGGGCGCGCCGATGGCGACCGACAGGAGTCCCGACCAGAACGCCAACACCACCGTGTTCCAGAGCGCTTTCTGGAGCTGGGGGTCGGCGAAGACGCGGGCGTAGTGGGCGAGCGTGACGCCGCGCTCGGAGCTCACGCTCATGTAGCCGAGCCAGCCCAGCGGCAGGAGGATCAGCAGCGCGAGCACGGCCGCCGTCAGGACCCAGACGGGAGCGGAGCGATCGAGGCCGTCGAGCCGCGAGGGATGAGACCGGGCCATCTCCGGGTCGGCCGTGGGCTTTCGGATCAGGATCAGGCTCCGAAGAACTCGACGAAGCGCGTCTTGATCTCCTCGTTGCGCTTCTCCAGCTCCTCCGGGTCCACGCGGAGCAGGTTCAGCTCGGAGAGCTTGGGCCGGTCGGCCGGGTACTTCACGTCAGGATGGCCCGTGTACAGCCCCTCGCTGTCGGCCAGCACCTGCTGGAGCTCGCGGCTGAAGATGAAGTCGGTGAAGAGACGGGCAGCGTTCGGGTGCGGCGCGAAGGCGGTGATGGCGCTCGGCGACACGACGAGCGGGACGCCTTCCTTCGGGAACACGATCTCGACCGGATTGCCCTTCTTCTTGACCTGGTAGAACGTGTAGTCGCCGCCGTTCGCCGCGATGGGCCGCTCGCCCGAGGCGACGACGCCGGAGGGGTCGACCGCCGACTGGACCAGCATGGGCTTGTTCTGGGCGAGCTGCTTGAAGTAGTCCCAGCCGTGGAGATGCACCAGCGCCAGCACATGGGTCGCGATCACGCCGCTGTACCCCGGATGCGCCGTGACGAGCTTGCCTTTCCATTTCGGGTCGAGCAGGTCCTTCCATGTCCGCGGCGCCTCGGCGGCAGGAACGATCTTCGAGTTGTAGGCGATGACGTTCACCGTGGCGCGGAGGCCGTAGTGATAGCCGTCCTTGTCCTTGAAGGCGGCCGGGAAGCGATCGACGCCGGCCGGCGCGTACTTCATCAGGAGCTTCTTGTCCTTCAGCAGCACGTAGTGGCCCGCGTCGGAGGTGTGGACCACGTCGGCGATCTTGATGTTGGCCTGGAGCTCCTGCATGAGGCGCTGGAGGATCCGCTCGGAGCCGGTCCGGTGGACTTCGACCTTGATCCCGGGATACGCGGCCTCGAAGAGCTTGGCGACCTTCTCGGAGCTGGACAAGGCGAGGGAGGTGTACCAGACGACCTTGCCTTCCTTCTTCGCCGCCTCCAGGCGCGCGTCCTGCGCGGGCGCGGAGGCGGCGGAGAGGAGCAGGGCGAGCACTGTCAGGCTTGTCGCGAGCCGAAGTCGTGTCATCTCATCCCCCTAGGCCGTCAGAGAATCCATCAAGGCGGTGACGTGCGCCTGCGCCGCGAGCTGCCCCACGAGTGTGACGACGCGAGCTGACTGTTCCGCTGGTACGGCGAGAGCGGCGTTGCCGAGGAACTTCGCCTCGACTTCTTCGCGCGTCATGGGGAAGTCCGGCCCGCCGCGCGGGTGATCCTGGTGCTCCTCGAGGTGGCGGCCGTCGTGCAGGCGAATGGCGACGTGCCCGATGAACTGGCGGGGATAGTCGATGGTCGCGTCCACCTCGTAGCCGACCTTGCCCGCCACCGCCAGCACCGCCTGGTCACGCGCCGCCTCGTCGGTGAACTCGGCAAGCGTCGCCCGTCCCTTCACGAGCATGAGCGCGAGCAGATAGGGCAGGCTGAACTTGGCGGCATACCCGTTCTGCGGGCTGTGCTTGCTCGCGAGGGGCTCCCAGAGGCGCGGGATCGGGCCCTCGGCGGTGCGGCAGCGGATGCCGGCGATCTGCTCGGGCTTGATCTGATGCTGCTGCCGGAGCCGGAGCGCGCAGTCCATGTAGGGCTGGGCGATGGAGCCGCAGGGATAGGGCTTGAGCGTCAGCTCGGCGAGCTCCCATGTGCGGCCGAGGGTCGCGAGGAGAGCGTCGAGGTTGGGCTCCTCGTAGCCGCCGGCGAACGCCTGGTAGAACCCGTGAACGCCCTCGAAGACCGTCTCCGGACCGGTGAAACCCGAGCGGGCGAGGAGCGTCGCGGCCACTCCCGCGTGCGCGGCCCAGCCGGGGTGCAGGCGCTTGGTCCACGAGCCGTCTGCCAGGTACTCGATGATGCCGCCGGCCTGGCTGCCGCAGATCCCGAAGGCGTGGACGAGCTGGTCCTCCGTAAGGCCGTAGAGCTTGCCCGCGACCGCCGCCGCGGCGAAGCTGCCCGTGAGAGACGTCGGGTGATAGTGGCGCGCGTGGAAGCTGCCCGGCACCGCGAGGCCGACCCGGCACATGACCTCCACGCCCGCGATCATCGCCTCGAGCACCGCGCGGCCGGAGGCGCCGAGGGCCTCGCCGACAGCAAGCGCCGTGGTGACGGCGACACAGCCAGTGTGGACGATGGCGTCCTCCCGGGTGTCGTCGAAGTCGAGACCGTGGGCGAGCGTGGCGTTCGCGAGCACCGCGCTCGCCGCGCCCGACCTCGATTTGGTTCCGATGAGGGTGCTCTCCGGGGCGCCGCCCAGGCGCTCGGCGGCCTGCAGGACGGCTCTGCCGAAGTCCTCCCGCGAAGACGCGAGGCAGCTGCCGAGAGTGTCGAGGGCGAGCGAGGTCGCCTTCGCGGCCACCGGCGGCGGCACCTGATCCAGCGCCAGGCCGAGGACGAAGCGCGCGTAGCGCCGGGCAACCGAAGGACGCGGCACGTGCGGAAGATTACCACGGGAGTCAACCTGACCCCGATCCGGGCAGGAGGATTCCGAGCCGCGCTCTGGCAGGCTCGGCTCGGGATGGGAGGGGCGTTATCCGCGCTGTGACAAGGGGAAGAGCTGTGACAAGGAGGGAAGAGCCTGGGCCGCGGGGCGCCATGATCGAGAACGGGCTCTATGTTATCTCCACTCCCCACGCGGTTGAGCTGGCCGCACGAGTAGCAGAGGCTCGATCCGGTTCGCGGCCTGAACAAGCGGGTGGGTCTTGCCGGGACGTCGGGGACGCCGGTGAGCCGGGCGGCGGCCTCAGGATCGGCCAGGGCCGGGGGCGGACGACGGGAAAGGCGCCTGCGCCTCGAGCCGCTCCAGCAGCGCCTGCACGTGGACCGAGAAGGCTTGACGGCGGTGCGCGGTGACGCGCGAGCCGGGGATGAACTTCTCGCCCAGCGGATTCACGAGCACGCCGCCCTTGCGCACGCGGTAGTCGAGGTGCGGCCCGGTGGAGAGGCCGGTGGTGCCGACGCGGCCGATGACCTGGCGCTGGCGCACCCGCTCTCCCCGGCGGACGTCCATCTTGGACAGGTGGTTGTACATCGTTTCGTAGCCGCGCGCGTGACGGAGCGTGATGGTGAGGCCGAAGCCGCCATCCCTTCCCGCCTGGGTCACCACGCCGTCGGCCACCGCGCGGACCGGCGTGCCGACCGGCGCCCCGTAGTCCACCGCGAGGTGCGGCCGCAGCCCACCCAGGATCGGATGATGGCGCGCATGGGAGAAGCCGGAGGTGATGCGGGTGAAGTCGAGCGGGGCGCGCAGGAACATCTTCCGCACCGAGCGCCCGGAAGCGTCGTAGTAGTTCCGCCGCCCGCCGCTGTCCTCGAAGGCCACGCTCGTGAGCAGCGAGCGGCCGATACTCGAGTACTGCGCGATCAGGATGTCGCCGTAGCCCAGGAGCGTGTCGCCGACGTAGCGCTTCTCCACGAGGAAGCGGAAGCGGTCACCCGGCAGCGAGTCGGCCGCGAAGTCGAAGTCCCACTCGAAGAGGGTGACGAGCCGCGCGGTGAGGCTGGCCGCCTCGCCGAGACGCTCGATACTGGCGAAGAGCGAGTCGCGCACCTCGCCGGCGAGCGCCACCACGCGCGTGTCCACGTCTGCGCGAACCGCGGTGACCGTCCAGCGATGGCCGCTGGGCCGGATCTCGTAGCGCTCCGCGGGGGAGCGCACGTACACGACCTCCGCGGGCGGTCCCTCCGGCCCCGGCACGACCGTCAGCTGCTCGCCCGGCGCGAGGCGGCGCATGTTGACGCTGCTCCGGAGGGCTGCGACGATGGCGGCGGCCTCGGCCCGCTCGACGCCGGCGCGGCGGAGCGCGGTCTCCAGGGTCTCGCCGCGCTTCAGCACGATCTCGATGGGGGCCGGGCTCTGGTCCGGGGCCGCGGGCTCGGGCGCCTGGCCGATGTCGGGTCGTGCGCGGGGCGGCTCGGGCGCGCGCGTGCGGACGGCGACCCCGATCACGCCCAGGGCGAGCAGGACGGCAACGGAGACGAGGCGGTAGGAGCGCTTCATGACAATGCGGCTAGGATACCGCGGGAGCGCGAGGGTCCCAACCTAAACGGCCACGGGCCGAGCGAAGGCGCCGGCGGCGCGCCCGCGCTCCGTACTTGGTGAAGCGAAGGGCGTTGGCCATCACGAGCGGCATCAGATCCTGGTCCGGCATCACCCCGAGCGAGCCGCTCGCGCAGTCCCGCCCGCTGAAGCGGCTCACGAGGTCCGCGCCGCAGTAGGCGCTCGGAGCAGTCAGCGAACACCCTCATCATCGGCTCGAAGACGGAGCCGAAGCGCTACTGCGCCTGCGTGGTGCGCGCGACCAGGCGGGTGGACGTCAATCATACGGTAGGAAAGCCCCTCGGCGTGTTGCGGCTGTCCTTCGCCGGTCCCGAGGAGAGGGTTACTCGCGGAGGGCGCCGGCGAGGAGGCCGCGAACCAGGTAGCGCTGGAAGCCGACCACGATGAGGATGGGCGGCAGGCTCGCGAGGAGCGAGGCGGCCGCGATGTCGCCCCAGGGCACTTCGAACACCCCGGGGAAGAGCGCGAGGGCCACCGGCACCGTGCGGCTGGCCTCGGTGGCGGTGAGGCTGTAGGCGAACAGAAACTCGTTCCAGGAAAAGAGGAAGGCCAGCAGGGCCGCCGAGGCCATGCCCGGCGCCACCAGCGGCAGCACCACCCAGCGCAGCGTGGCCAGCCGGCCCGCGCCGTCCACCATCGCCGCCTCCTCGAGCGCGCGCGGGATCTCGCGGATGAAGCCCGCCAGCAGCCAGATCACCAGCGGCAGAGTGAACGAGCCGTTGGCCAGGATCAGCGCGAGCCAGGTGTCGCGCAGGCCCAGGGCGCGCATCAGTAGATAGAGCGGGCTCACGGTGGCGATCTGGGGAAACGCGGTGGCCGCGATCATACCGAGCAGGATGACGCTGCGACCGCGCACCGGCAGCCGCGCCAGCGCGTAGGCCGCGAGCGCGCCGAGCCCCACCGCAAGGAGCGTGCTCAGCAGTGCGATGCCCAGGCTGTTGACGAGCGCCCGCGGCATGAGGCTCTGGCGGAACACCACGTCGTAATGGGCGAGCGTGAGGCGGCTCGGCCAGAGATGCGTCAACGGTAGCAGCTCGGTGTCGGGCCGCAGCGAGGTCATCGCCTGCCAGAAGAACGGGGCGGCGTACATCGCGAGCGCGAGCAGCACGAGCCCATCGCGCACCCGGCTGGCTCTCACGCCGTCTGATCCTGTCGGTTGATCACCCACAGGTAGGCCACCGCCACCACCATGACGAAGGCGAAGACGACCACCCCGATGGCCGAGCCGAACCCCATCTGCATCGTCTGGAACAGGGCCCGATAGGCGTACACGGTGAGCGTCTCGGTCGCGCCCGCCGGTCCGCCACCCGTCAGCACGAACATGATGTCGAAGGCGCGCAGGGCGTCCAGCGTGCGGAAGAGCAGCGCGACGAGGAGGATCGGGCGCACCAGCGGCCAGGTGATGCGCGCGAAGGCCTGCAGGCCCGCGGCGCCGTCCACCTGCGCGGCCTCGTAGAGATCGGCCGGGATCGTCAGCAGGCGCGCGAAGCAGAGCAGCGTCACGAACGGCGTGGCGCGCCAGACGTCGGCCGCGATCAAGGCGGGCAGCGCTAGGTCGGGGTCCCCGAGCCAGTTGATGGTCCGGCCGCCCACCAGGAAGTTCACGAGCCCGCCCGCCGGATGGTAGAGCCACTCGAACATCTTGGCGGTCACCACCGAGGGCAGCGCCCAGGCCAGCAGCAGGAGCGCCAGGGCCACGCGGCGGCCGCGGTACTGGCCCCGCAGCCCGAGCGCCAGAGCGAGCCCCAGCGCGCACTCGAGCGCCACCGAGCACACCGTGAAGACACCGGTGACCCACGCCGCGTTCCAGAAGCGGGTGTCGACGGCGAGGAACGCATAGTGCTCGAGGCCGGCCCAGCGCGAGATCGAGAACACCGGCACGCGGTACTGGAGCGAGAGCCACAGTACCCACAGCGCCGGGTACACGGTGAGGCCGCCGAGCACGGCGAGCGCGGGCGCGAGGAGGATCCAGGCGAGGCGGCGGTCGGTCACGGGGTGATGGCCCGCAGCAGGTGCTCGACCTGGGCGGTGCCGTCGCGGATGGCCCGGTCGGGTGACTTGCGACCCACGAGGACCGCGGAGAACTCGGGCTGCAGCGTGGTGGAGAGCATGAGGTAGTAGGGCGTGATCGGGCGCGGGTGCCCCTTCTCCATCAGCCCGAGCAGGGCGGGCAGGCTCGGATCGCGCGCGACCAGGGCCGCGTCTTGGTAGAGGCTCGGCCGCGAGGGCCGGAGCGCCGCGCCCTCGGTCATCGCCCGCTGCGCGGCCTTGCTCGTGAGAAAGCGCGCCAGATCGACCGCGAGCGCCTGGTGCCGCGTGCGCGCGCTGACCGCGAGGTGCGCGCCGCCGGTGGAGGCGGCGCCCACCGGGCCGTGGCGCAGCCGCGGCAGCGGCGCCACGCCGACCTTGCCGCGCACGCGCGAGTCCGGCAGCTCGAAGAGGTCGAGCGCGTAGGGCCAGTTCCGCAGGAAGATGGCCCGCCCGTCGCCGAAGGGCCGCCGGGTCAGCTCCTCGTCGGCCGCGGTCACCCAGGCCGGGCTCACCCCGCTCTCGATGAGCCCGCGCAGGAACGCGAGCGACTCCCGCGCGCGCTCCCGGTCAGGGAACGGCCGGCCCACCTCGTCGAGCAGCCGTGCGCCGTTGGCCCACAAGGCCTCCAGCACGTTGACCATGCCGCCTTCGTATTGCTTGCCCTGCCACAGATAGCCGTCGAGCCGCGGATCGCCCTCGCCCGCGCGGATGCGGCGGACCTGCGCGGCCAGGGCCTCGTAGGTCTCGGGCGGCGTGAAGCCGTACTTGGCGAGGAGATCGCGCCGGTAGTAGAGGAGGCCCACGTTCATGAACCACGGCAGCGCCCAGAGACGACCGCTCTGCACCGCGGGCTCGATGGCGGTGGGGAAGTGCGCGTCGCGCTCCGCCGCGGGCACGAACGGGGTGAGGTCCAGGATCCATCCCGCTCGCGCGAACTCTGGCACCCAGATCACGTCGAGCATCATGACGTCGAAGGGCGGGCTGCCCCCCTCGAGGTTGATCACGTAGAACTGGTGCTGCTCGTCCGAGCTCCACGTCAGCGCCTCGCTCTGCACGCGCACGCCCGGGTGCCGGGCCTCGAAGCGCCGGAGCAAACCGGGCAGCGGATCGGCCGGCCCCAGGATCTTGGCGTGCTTGAAGACCAGCGTCACCGGCGCGCCGCTGCCCGCGCGCTCGCCGCAGCCGCCCGCGATCAGCGCGAGCAGGAGGAGCGGCACGAGCAGGACGGCGCGCGCCGGGCGGCGAGCCATGAAGGCGGCGCCCGGGCGGGCTAGCCCCCGCCCAGCAGATCGCGCAGGGTCCGGCCTTCGTTCTTGAACCAATCAAAGAGGATGCTCATGTCCCAGCCCATGCAGAAGTGCCGCCCGCCCAGGTCGAGATAGGCCTTGGCCTCGCTCGGATGCGAGATCTCGGCGCGGGGCGCGATGCCCATGCGCAGGGCGGTCTTGATGACGTGACGCTCGGCCTCGACAACTCGGGGGTGGCTCCACTGTCCCGCGAGCCCGATGCTCATCGAGTAGTCGGCGGGCCCGAACTGGACCATGTCGACGCCCTTCACCGACAGCATCGCCTCCAGGTTCTCCACCGCGGAGGCCTTCTCGATCATCACCGCCGCCACCGCGTCGTCGAGCGCCTGGACGAACGCGGGCGAGCCCACGTCCACGACGTAGCCGACATCGCGGCGCATGCCCACCCCGTGGAGGCCGCCCGCCTCGGGCGTCTCGGCCCGCACGCTCCGCACGCAGTCGCGCACGTCGTCGGGCGTGCGCGGATCGGCGAAGAGCAGGTTCTGGATCCCCGCACCGATGGCGCGCACCGCCAGGTAGGTGCGCGGCTGCTGCTCGACCTTGAACATGGCGGTCATGTGGTCGAACGTCTTCACGGCCCGCGCGAGGTTCTCGAGCGCGAAGCGATCGTAGGGCGCGTACTCGCCCACGAACTCCACGTAGTCGAAGAGGCCGGTGTGCCCGGCCAGCTCCACCACCGCCGGCCACGCCGAGTGGATGTGAGTGCCCATCGAGGGCTGGCCCGCCCGCAGCAATTCCCGGAGTCGATTGCGTCGCATGCGCCGAGTCTAGAGGGGCAGGCACGCCCCGTCAATCACCGCGTCCCGGGCGCGGTTGAAGGACACGTAGCGGTGCTTCACCTTGTCGAGGGGCGCGACGCCCTCCCGGCTGAAGGCGGCCACGAAGACGAAGCGGCCCTCGAGGGATACGGGCCCGAACACCCGGCCGTGATCGTTGGGAAGCTCGAAGGGTTCATCCGAGAACGCGTGGTTGGGTTCCGAAGGCAGATGCGGATGCAGACGGCCATCCATAGAATGCGCAGTAGCCCCCCGAATGCCCGGTGCGGCTCGGGAAGCCCGCCACGGATAAGGTTTCAGATAGAACCACCCGCGCCTCTTCCATGCTCTTGGACCGCCGATCCACGAACACCACGTTGAGGGGTTCCACCAGTTCCTTGCCGTTGACCTTCGCCCCCAGCCAGTGCGCCGCCACCAGATCCGGCGCCAGCATCCACTTGTAGAGCGGCGGAAACCCCTTGGGCTGCCCCATCTCCCCCTCCGGCGGACGCAAGCCGGAAAGGATCGTGGGACCAGAGATTCCGGGCTTGTGCATGAAGGCGGAAATCACGAGCAGCAGCGCCCCGCACAAAGTTCCCATGAGGGTTTTCGGATCCATGGAGGCAACAAGGGCACCAGGACGGTGAGAGGACGCTGTGACAAGCGCCGGGCGGAAGTGGCGGTCAGCAGATGGTCGTTCGTCGCGGCTGGCTCTGATCGGCAATGCATGATTGCAAGGTCTTGCAATCCGACATCCGCGCCCGTATCGTCGATGCTCTCATGAGGATCTCCACATGAACGTTGCCACTTGGCGCGGCGAGAGCCGCTTCACGATCGACGCGGTGCCCGATCCCGTGGCCGGGCCGGGGCAGGTCGTGGTGGGGATTCACGCCGCCGGCATCTGCGGCACCGACATCCACGCGACGCAGGGGCTCTTCCCGTGGACGCCACCCATGGTGCTCGGGCACGAGTACACCGGTGTCGTCCTCCAGGTGGGCCGAGGGGTGAGCCGGCGCCTGCTCGGGCGTGCGGTTGCGTGCGAGCCGTCGTACGGGTGCGGGGAGTGCGCCGCGTGCGAGGCGGGGCACATCTCGCAGTGCCAGCGCGCGGTCCGCGTGGGAGGCTTTGCCGAGCGCGTCGCGCTGCCCGCGACCTGCGTGCATCCGCTGCCGCGCGGCCTCGATGCGGCAACGGCCGCGCTGACTGAGCCCGCCGCCTGCTGCCTGGCGGGGCTCGAGACGTTCGCCATGCCGCGCGGGGCGACGGTGCTCGTCATCGGCGGCGGCATCATGGGGCTTCTCACCATGGCGCTCGCCCGCCGCCGGGGCGCCAAGCGCCTGATCCTCTCCGACCCGATCGAGGAGCGCCGCCGGATCGCGCGCCGCCTGGGCGCTCACGTGGTCGTTGACCCTTCGAGAGAGAGCCTGCGCGATCGCGTGATGGCGCTCACACGGGACCGCGGCGCGGATGTCGTCTGCGAAGCGGTGGGCAAGCCGGAGCTGGTCGCCGAAGCGATCGCGCTCACCCGGGCGACCGGGTACCTCCAGCTCGTGGGCGTGAATCCGAAGGGTAGCCGGCTGCCGCTCGACCTCTGGGACGTCCACTACCGCGAGCTCAGGATCGGCGGCGCGTTCGGGCGCGGCACCGCGTTCCGCCGCGCGCTCGCGCTGATGCCGAAGCTCGGGGTCAAGCGGCTGATCACCGCGCGCTTCCCGCTGGAGCGGATCGGCGAGGCCTTCGCCCACGCCGCGGCCGGCCACGGCGCCAAGACCGTCATCGCGCCGTAGCGAGACAGGGCCGGCCCTGCAGGACGCGTCCTGACTGCCCCGCGCTCGCCGGCGCACGATCGTCGCTGATGACTGGCCCGGCTGGGCGATCACCGAAGCGGTACGAGTGGCTCTCTCGGCGCCAGCCACCCCGCCGCCGGCCCCCGCCGGCGCCGGCCCAGTCCGATAATGGCCTTTAGGTCGCCTGCGCTCCGGTCGTCGAAAGGTGGGCAGGCGGCGATCCCCGTTCGGATGATCGACGAGGTCGGGCTCCTTGGGCCAGGGGGTGCAGGACGTCGATCGCCCAAGTCAGATTCAGCCGTTCCCCGAGCCAGCCGGCGCACGCCGTCCGCGCGTCGACGTGAAGGCCGATTGAGTCGTGATACGCGCGGAGAGCCTCGACGGGATCACCGGGCACTGCAGCGGGCGGCGGCACCTCAGGCAGCGGGCGCCCGTCCGGCCGCCGGAATCGGAGAGTCCCGTCGGGGCCGCGCGCGACTTGGTAGCCCTCCTCGTGCACCGCTCGGTGATGCCGGCGGCAGAGTAGCGCGAGGTTCGAAAGCGTCGTCGGCCCGCCCTGCGCCCAGTGGCGGAGATGATGCCCCTGGCCGAAGCGGACGCCGCAGCCGGGGAAACGGCAGCCCCGGTCCCGATGGTGGAGCGCTCGCCGCAAGGCGGGTGGAATCGTCCGGGTCCGGGCACCGATCTCCACCAGGCGCCCATCGTCGTCGTGGCGCATCACCACCCGGCTTGCGTCGCAGGCCAAGCGCCGGGACGTTTCCGCGGAAACGCGCGCGCCGTCCTCGAGGACGGACTGGCCCGGCTGATCCGGATCGGCCAGCGCTTGGGCGTCGACGTGGACCACCACTTGATAGCGCTCGCCCGGGGCGCCGGGATCGAGTCCGTGATGGAGGGCCGTCTCTGCGAGCAGGGCCAGTGCATCGGCCTGCTGCTGGGCCGTGGTAGGGGTGTCCTCGGTCGGATCAGCCGGGCGCGCGGTCGTCGCCTCGGCCCGGGCTCGCTGGTAGAGGGCCTCGCGCGCTGCTGCGAGCGCCTGGACGAGCACCGCCCCGACCTCCGGCTCGACCCGCCCCCTGAGGACCACCATGCCGTCCTCGTCCTGATGCAGGTGAAGTGCTCGGCTCGCATGCCGTTGCGCGGTCTCCCGAGCCTCGGCCCGCCGGTCCACCCGCCGCCAACCGCGTACGATCCGCTCGACCTGGGCGGCCGTGCCCGCGCGCGCCACCGCCAGCAGTCGAGCTTCGGTCTCCGGCGTGGCCACGCGGGTGATGGCGCGGACCTTGGCGTACGACACCTGCCCGCGGGCAAGGGCTTGGGCGACGAGTGGCAGCGTCTCGAGGGCGCGCGCGACCCGGACCCGTTCACGCGCCGCGCCCAGATCAAGCCCCACCCTCCAGCTCAGCCAGGCGGCGCAGGAGCGAAAGCCTGTGTTCCATCCCCCGCGCGCGTCGAACTCTCGGATCAAGGCGAGGAGGCGCGCGGTGGCGGCGTCGAGGTGCGCGGACAGCTCGGCGATCTCGTCGCCGAGCCGGTCCAGCTCAGATGGCGAATGGACCTGCATAACGAGCCCTCCTTCTGTTGAAGTGACCCTACACCCTGATTTTCGAGCCCCCGGGAAGCGCCCGGGCCGGGCGATCCCGGGACGCGAAATGATTTTCGATCGGATCCCGCCCGATCGCGCACCGGTGGACCGATGCATGCCGCTGGGCCGGCACTTGCCGAGGGCTGCTGCCGAGAGACCGACTCACCCGGCCGAGGCTGTCAAGCGGAAAAGCGTGGGATGCCGACTTTTGGTGTATCCCGAGTTCCTGGAGAGGCTGGCCGCGCTGACGCCGCGGCCCGCGGTGCACTGGCTCCTCTACCAGGGGGTCCTGGCGCCGCACGCTCGCTGGCGCCCGCAGATCGTAGGCTTTCGCAGGTCGGCGGCGAGCGAGGAGGCGGCCGACCTGCGCGCTCCCGCCCCCTCCCATCAGTAATCCGTCCCAGTCTCGGGGTTGGACTCTGCCCCTGCAGCACGCGCCGGGGCCGGGTTTGACCGGGCCGTCGCAATCTGGCAGGATCGGCGCGATGGTGACCCGGATCGATCACGTCATGATCGGCGTCGCCAGCCTGGAGCGGGGCATCGACGCCTACACCCGCATCGGATTCAACATTTACCCGGGCGGCGCCCACCCGGGCAAGGGGACGCGCAACGCCATCGCCTTTCACGGTGAGGACTACCTGGAGCTGGTCAGCGTGAGCGACCGGGATGAGTACCTGGCGGCGCGAGCGGCCGCTGGCAACGCGGGGCCCTCCCTCTTGGATTTCCTCTCTGGCGGTGGCGGGTTTCGTTACGTCATCGTTCAGAGCGACGACCTGGCGGCCGACGTGGCTGCGATGCGGCAACGCGGCGTCGACGTGAGCGATCCCAGTCCGGGCGCGCGCCGGACCCCGGGCGGACAGGATCTGCAATGGAAGATGGCCGCGCTGGGACAGGGAAACCCGCTCCCCGTGCTTTTCATCCAACACCTGACGTCCCTCGCTGAGCGGCGCGCGCAAGTGCCGCGCGCAGGTCAGCACCCCAACGGCGTGCTTCGTACCGACCGCGTGTACATCGCGGTTTCAGACGTCGCGGCCTCAGCCGCGAGCTACGGTCAAGTGCTTGGCATGCCCGTGCCTCCGATCCAGCGTGGCGCGGTCATCAAGGCCGACATGGCGGTGTTCGACCTCGGGCCGACGGGCCTGACGGTGGCCCAGCCCGCCGAGCCCGGTCCCGCCGCCGAGGCGCTCGGCCGGCGCGGGCCGAGACCGTTCCAGGTCTTGTACCGTACCAGCAGCATGGACGCCGCCGCCCGCTGGATGGCCGACCACGGCGTGCCGCCTCCCGTCCGCGGCGTCCGCAACACCGGCGAGCAAGCGATGCTGGTGGGACCGGAGCATGCGTGCGGCGCCTACATCGGCTTCGTGGGGCCGGCGTCGTGATTTACTAACCTTTCCCGAGGAGACCACCATGGACGCTCTCGTCAAGCAGATGAACGCCCTCTGCGAGGCCCTGCCGTTTCAGACCAGCTGGTATCTCAAGGACCTGAAGACGGGGAAAATCGCGAACCGGCTCGGCGACGTGCCCGTGCCCTCGGCCAGCACGCGCAAGATCTCCATCCTGATGGCCGCGCTCAAGGCCGTGCACGACGGCAAGCTCGCGCTGGACGAGAAGGTGACCATCGAGGCGAAGTACCAGGACAACGACTCGGGCACCTTCCAGCACATGACGCCCGGCTTCTGGATCACCTTCCGCGACGCGCTCGTGCAGATGATCATCGTCAGCGACAACACGTGCACCGGCACCGTGGTCGATCTGGTCGGGCTCGGGAACGTGCAGAGCTTCTGCGAGTCGGCCGGCATGACGCGGACCATCCACCGCTTCGGCATCCCGCCGCGGCTCGGGCCCGACCACACGCTGGAGCAGGTGACGACGACGACGCCCAACGACCAGGGCATGCTACTCGAGATGATCCTGCGCGGCGCCTCCGACAAGTCCGCGGCCGCCAAGCTCGGCTCGACGCCCGAGCTCTGCCGCCTGGGGCTCGACATCCTGTCTTGGCAGAAGCTGAAGACCCGCTTGCCGTCCCAGCTTCCCCTCGGCACCAGGGTCGCCCACAAGACGGGGACGGGATCGCGCGGCTTCATGGACGCGGGCATCATCTACAAGGATGCCGCGCCGCTCTTCATCCTGACCGCGTACACGGAACGCGTGCCCGCCGCGCTCCCCGACGGCACGCCGGGCTTCGCCGCCGCCTACCAGCTCATCGGCAGGATGTCCCGCCTCTGCTGGGACGCTCTCGCTTAGCGGCCAGTCTCAGCGCGCCGCGGGCGCCTTGTCGGCGAGCCAGTCGAGGCCGAGGTCGCGCAGCTTGGCGGGCGTCGGGTAGCCCGTCGCCGTGTCCCAGCCCGCGAGGCGGTAGTAGCTCTCGCGCGCGTGCTCGAACTCCTCCGTGGTCAGCGCCACGCCGGCGCTCGGGCCCTTGCCCTCGAGCGGCCGGAAGAGCTTCTTGGGCAGCACGTCGGCGGCCTTGCCCATGCCCTCGCGGGCGTTGAACGCGCGCTCGAGGTTGATCTTCCGCTCGCCGATCTCCAGCAGCTCGTCCATTGTCGCCTGCCACCCGGTGCCGGCGCGCACCAGCTCGACCGTCTCGGCCGGGCCGTAGAGCTGCCACGAGGGGCCCCAGACGAACTGGCAGAGCCCGAGCGTGTCGAGGGCGGAGTAGAAGCATTGCGAGCGGAAGGCGAAGCGGACCTTGGCGTCCGAGAGATCGGTGAGCGGCAGGCTGGCGGCGATGTCCAGCTCCTCGAGCCGCCGGTTCTGTAGGGTGCCGGGCTTGGCCCGCAGCGCCGAGTCGTGCTCGGAGGACTGGTGGTCGGCGCCGAAGGGGTTGACGGCGTAGATGAGGCCCAGCGAGCGCTTGACCTGCGGCATGTGGGCCGGCAGCTCCTGCCCCTTGACGGTCACGGTGAGGTCGACCGCCGCCTGGCCGAGCGTCTTCGCCGCGCGGAGGCTGCCCTCGGCGAGGAGATCGCCGGCGCCGCGTCGGAGCGCGATGGCCTCTATGGCGCGGAGGACGGAGTGGCCGTCACCGTACTCCAGGCCCAGCCCCTTGTCATCGAGGAGGCCCTTTGCCTTCGCCTCCATCGCCCACGCGATGGTCCCGCCGGCCGAGATCGTATCCATGCCGTACATGTTGGCGTCGGCCGAGGCCTTGGAGAGGAGCTTGAGGTCGCCCACGCCGCACATGGAGCCGAAGAGGGACAAGGTCTCGTACTCGGGGCCCCCGTAGATCGGGTCGATGTCGAGGCCGGGCTCGTGGACCTCGACCGTGCGCTTGCACTTCACCACGCAGGCGTAGCAGGTGTCGCGCTCCTTGAGGATGGTCTTGGCGAGCGTCGTCCCGTCGATGTTCTTGGCCAGCTCGAAGGTGCCCTCGTTGTAGTTGCGCGTCGGCAGACCGCCGACCTTGTCCTGGATGGCCAGCACGCCCGCGGTCCCGTACTCGCCGAACCACACGATGCCGGGGTTCGCCTCCTGCAGCTCCTTCAGCCGCTTGACCAGGCCGCGGAAGGCCTCGGGCACCGCCGGCTTCGGCGACTTGCTGCCGCGCACCACGACCGCCTTGAGCCGCTTCGATCCCATGACGGCGCCCAGGCCCGTGCGGCCGTTGGCGCGATTGACCATATTCATGATCGCGGCGAAGCGCACGAGGTTCTCGCCCGCCGGGCCGATCTGCGCGATCTCGACCTTCTCGTCGCCGATCTCTTTCTTGAGGAGGCTGTCGACCTCGGCGGTGACCTTGCCCCAGAGGTGCTTGGCGGGACGTAGCTCGGCCTTGCCGTCGTTGAGCCAGAGGTACACGGGCTCCTTGGCCTGTCCGGTAAAGACGATGGCGTCGGCGCCGGCCGCCCGCATCTCGGCGGGGAAGAAGCCGCCGCACTGGCTGTCGCCGATGGCGCCCGTGAGCGGCGAGCGCGCGCACGCGGTCATCCGGCTCTGCCCCGAGATCGCGAGCCCGGTCAGCGGGCTCACGGCCAGGACCAGCACGTTGTCGGGGCCGAGCGGATCGGCGCCGGCGGGAATCGACTTCAGGAGGAGGTACGCGGCGAGCGCGCTTCCACCCGGGTACCTGCGGTAGATGTCTTCGGGCAGGGTCTTCGTCTCGATGGTGCCGCGGCTCAGGTCAACGTGATAGACGGTGGCGGTGAGTGCCAAGTCTCAAGTCCTCCCTCTGGGTTTCTTTCTCGCGACCCAGTGAAGTGTACCTCAACCGGGCATCCCGCAGTCCACCTCGTGGGCGAAGCGATTCCGTTCGTCCCGGTGCGCCAGTTGGTGCTCACGCTGGCCTACCGGCAGCGCGACTTCGGCGATGAGCGCCGGGCGAGTCGGATGCGCGGCGGGGTAGTCACGCGGCGAGCGGCGAACGACGCAGACCTCCGTCCGGTGCGGGCTGTGCTGGGGCTCCTTGACGAGCAGAAGGCCGTCGAGGAGGCCGTGGTCGATCATCAACCCGTACTCGCGGCGGGACCAGCGATGGAGACCGGGTCGCTCTGCGTGCTTCATGGCGCTGAGTGACGCCGAGGCTAGCCGAGAACTCCGAGCAGCGTCACTGTATGCGGAGGGATACACCGAGAGTCGGCATCGCGTGTTTTTCCGCTTGACAGCTTCCGCGGGGCGCCATGGTCATTCGGCGGCAGTGCTCTGAAGGTGACGGCCCAGCGGCCCACACTCGTCGGCCGGCGCGCATTCGAGCGGGGTCGAGTCAAAAATCATTCCCCGTCTCGGAAACGCGCGCCCCGGGGGCTCGACGGAGGCGCGGAAACCGGGGTGTAGAGTCGGCGCAGGAGGGCTCGCCATGCAGAGCCGCGTCTCACCTGTGACTGCCTCGCAGCATCCCTTTGCGGCGCTCGACCGGCTCGGCGACGAGATCGCCGAGCTGTCCGCGCACCTCGACGCCGCCACCGCGCGCCTGCTCGCCATGATCCGGGAGTTCGACGCCCGCGGGGGGTGGAACACGGGCTTCCGCTCCTGCGCCGCCTGGCTCTCCTGGCGGGTGGGGCTCGATCTGGGCGCGGCCCGTGAGCGGGTCCGTGTCGCGCGCGCCCTCGAGACCCTGCCGCTCCTCGCCGAAGCCCTGGGTCGCGGGGAGCTCTCGTATGCCAAGGTCCGTGCGCTCACCCGGGTGGCCACGCCGGAGACCGAGGCGCGGCTCCTGGCCGTGGGGCGCGCCGGCACGGCCGCCCATGTCGAGCGGATCGTGCGCGGCTGGCGCCTGGTGGATCGGCGGGCCGAGGCTCGGGAGACCACCCTGCGGCACGCGAGCCGAGCGCTTCACGTGCACCAGGACGAGGACGGCATGGTGGTCCTCCGGGGGCGGCTTGAGCCGGAGGTTGGCGCGCTGCTCGTCCAGGCGCTCGCGGCAGCGCGGGAGGCCCTGTACCAGCGAGCCCGCGTGCCGAACGGCGACGCCAAGCCCATGGGCGTTTCCGCGGAAACGCCCTCGATGGCCCAGCGGCAGGCCGATGCCCTGACCCTGCTCGCGGAAACGGCCCTGCACCATGGGCTCGATCCCGGCGCCCCGGGCGAGCGCTACCAGGTGGTGGTCCACGTCGATGCCGAGGCGCTGGCCGATCCGGATCAGCCGGGCCAATCCGTCCTCGAGGACGGCGCGCGCGTTTCCGCGGAAACGTCCCGGCGCCTGGCGTGCGACGCGAGCCGGGTGGTGATGCGCCACGACGACGCCGGGCGCCTGCTGGAGATCGGGGCCCGGACCCGGACGATTCCCCCGGCCTTACGGCGAGCGCTCCACCATCGGGACCTGGGCTGCCGGTTCCCCGGTTGCGGCGTGAGCAATGGCCAGGGGCATCATCTCCGCCACTGGGCGCACGGCGGGCCGACGACGCTTTCGAACCTTGCGCTCCTCTGCCGCAGGCATCACCGGGCGGTGCACGAGGAGGGGTACCAGGTCGAGCGCGGCCCTGACGGGGCCCTCCGGTTCCGGCGGCCGGACGGCCGCCCGCTGCCTGACGTGCCGCCGCCTGCCGCGGTGCCCGATGATCCCGTCGAGGCTCTCCGCGCTTGTCACGACTCGAATGGCCTTCGCCTCGACGCCCGCACGGCGTGCGCCGGCTGGCTCGGGGAGCGCCTCGATCTGGGTTGGGCGATCGACGTCCTGCACCCCCGGGCGCAGAGACCAGCGTCGCTTGACCACTCTGGCTTCAGACGCTAAGGTCAGGGCGCCTGTTCTCGAGATCGTTGGCCCGCATCGAAGGAGATTGAGCATCAATCTCGACACTGCCAAGGCGCTCGGCCTGACGATCCCACAGTCCCACCTGCTGCGCGCCGACGGGGTAATCCAGTGATGGATCGGCGGGAGTTCCTCGGCACTCTGGCTGGCGGCGTCGTCGCCGCGCCGTTCGCCGCCGAGGCGCAGCAGGCGGCCAAGATCGCTCGAATAGGCATCCTGGCGCTCAACCGGGCCGCTGCCCCCCACGTGCCCGAGGCCTTCCTCCAAGGACTGCGTGACCTCGGTTACGTCGAGGGCCGCAACCTCGTGATTGAATGGCGAGATGCCGAGGGGAAGTTCGAGCGGCTCCCCGCTCTTGCGGTCGAACTGGTTGCGCTTAAGGTTGATGTCATCGTGGCCCCAGGCACACCCCACGCGCTGGTCGCCAAGCAAGCGACCAGGACCATTCCCATTGTCTTCATTGGTGCTGGCCGGTGACGAGCGCGCTCGTCACCAGCCTTGCGCGGCCGGGCGGCAATCTCACGGGGTTGTCGATCCTCTCCCCGGAGCTAGTCGGCAAGTGGCTGGAACTGCTCAAGCAGGCCGTTCCGGGGGTCAGTCGCGTCGCTGTCCTCTGGCAGCCAGGTGCCGCCGGCGAACGCACGGTCAAGGACATGCTGAAGGAAGCAGACGTCGCGGCGCGGGCGCTGGGGGTGCGGCCTCAATTCGTTGAGGCGCGAGGTCCCGCCGATTTCGACAGGGCCTTCTCGGACATGACCAGGGCGCGTGGGTGCTCTGACTGTGTTGCCAAGCGGCATGTTCTCCAGTGAGCGAAGACGCCTCGTGGACCTGGCGGCCAAGAACCGGCTGCCGGCAGTGTACCCATGGAGGGAGTATGTCGATGCCGGGGGCCTCATGTCCTATGGACCGAACAATGCTGATGCGTGGCGGCGCGCCGCTACCTACGTGGACAAGATTCTCAAGGGCGCCAAGCCCGCCGACCTCCCCGTCGAGCAGCCGACGAAGTTCGAGCTGCTGATCAACCTCAAGACCGCCAAGGCCCTCGGCCTGACGATCCCGCAGTCGGTGCTGGGGCGGGCGGACGAGGTCATCCAGTGATGGGCCAGCCGCGACCAGTTCCGCCTCGTCTCGACGCAGTGGATCCCGACATGGCCAGGGTCTTCGAGGCAAAGTCTGGGATGGATCGGCTGCGAATTGCGCACGAGGCGTGGACGCAGGCCAGAGAACGCCTCACGGCCTTTCTGGCCGCCGAGCACCCAGAATGGGGTGCCACGGAGTTGAGACAGCAAGTGGCCAAGAGACTTCTCAGTGGATCAGACTGAGCTCCTCCGTCACCTCGTGGAGACCATGGATGCCCTGGGGATCGCGTACATGATCGCCGGATCCCAAGCATCGATCTACTACGGCGAGCCGCGCTTCACCCAGGACATTGGCGTCGTGGCAGATATTAACCTGAGCCATGTGCCGGGACTGTTGGCACGCTTCCCTGCCGATCAGTTCTACATCAGCGAGGAGGCGGTGCGCGAGGCGATCAGAACCCAAGGCCAGTTCAACATCATTCACCCCGCCGCCGGCCTCAAAATCGACCTCATGCTGAAGAAGGACGCCCCCTACGATCGCGCGCAGTTCGAGCGGCGTCAGCGCAAGACGATCGCGCCCGACCTCGACGCTTACCTCGCGATGCCGGAGGACATCATCCTCTACAAGATGCTCTACTTCAGCGACGGGGGATCCGAGCGCCACCTGCGTGACATCCTGGGGATGCTCCGGATATCGGGCGCCGGCGTCGACAGGACATACATTGGCGACTGGGCCGCCCGGTTGGGCCTCGGCACGATCTGGGAGTCGCTGCAAAAGCAGGCACCCCCGAGTAAGGAAGCATGAGCCAGCGCTTCTTTACCGAAGAGCACGGGATGCTACGGAAGAACGTGCGCGTCTTCGTGGAGAAGGAAGTCGAGCAACCCACCAAGTTCGAGCTGGTCATGAACCTCAAGGCCGCCAAAGCCCTCGGCCTGACGATCCCGCAGTCGCTGCTGGGGCGGGCGGACGAGCTGATCCAGTGAGCGGCGCGTTCACCCACCCTCACCCTGCCCTCTCCCTGGAAGGGAGAGGGGACCGAATGCCCTCTCGCCCTGGAAGGGAGAGGGAACCGATTTCCCTGTCCCCCTCGGGGAGAGGGGAGGGTGAGGGGGCCGAGCAGTGAACTACACGTTCAAGTGGTCGGTGCTGTGGACCGGCGAGTCCGGGCAGTGGCTGCTGAGCGGGCTCATCGTCACGCTCGAGCTGTCGGTGCTGGCGTGGCTGCTGGCGGTGGCGCTGGGCATCGTGTCGGGGGCGCTTCGGACCGTGAAGCTCCGGCCGCTCCGGGCGCTGGCGACCTTCTACGTCGAGTTCTTCCGCAACGTGCCGCTCCTGGTCTGGATGTTCTTCTGGTACTTCGGCGTGCCTCCGATCCTGCCCGAGATGATCCGCGAGTGGATGTTGGGGCACGGGCTCGAGTTCTGGGCGGGCGTGCTCGCCCTCGGCGTCTACAGCGGCGCGCGCTTCTCCGAGGTGCTGCGCTCGGGCATCCAGTCCATCCCCAAGACGCAGATGGAGGCGGCCGTCGCCTCGGGGCTGACGACCTTCCAGTCTTACCGCTACGTCATCCTGCCGGTGGCGCTCCGGATCATCATCCCGCCGGGGACCAGCGAGTCGCTCAACCTGCTCAAGAACTCCTCGATCGCGCTCACGATCAGCGTGGCCGAGCTGACCTTCCAGACGCGCCAGATCGAGACCTACACCGCCAAGGCTATCGAGGCGCTGACGGCGGGAACACTCATCTACCTGGTCCTCTGCGTTGGGATCGCGTCGCTGATGGCCTGGGTCGAGCGGAGGACCGCGATCCCCGGCCTCATCACGGCCGGCGGCAGGAGGCGGCGGTGACCTCCGACGTCGAGATCATCTGGCGCAACCTTCCGTTCCTGATGGTCCAGGGCTTCCTGGGTTTCGGGAATTTCGTCGGCGGCACGCTGCGGCTCGCCATCCCCGCCATCGTCCTGGGCTTCCTCCTCGGCATCTTCATCGGCCTCGGCCGGCTTGCGCCCCAGCGGTGGATCCGCATCCCCGCCACGCTCTACGTCGAGTTTTTCCGGGGAGTCCCGCTCGTCATGGTCATCTTCTGGTTGTGGATCGTCGTGCCCATCGTGCTGCGACGTCCCATCCCCGAGTTCTGGGTGGCGCTGAGCGCCTTCGTCATCTTTGAGGCGGCCTACCTCGGCGAGATCGTACGCGCGGGCGTTCAGTCGGTGGCGCGGGGGCAGGTGGAGGCGGCGACCGCCGTCGGCCTGACGGGCGCGCAGACGATGCGCCACGTCGTCCTGCCACAGGCGCTCAAGAACATGATCCCGTCGCTGGTGACGCAATTCATCGTGCTCTTCAAGGACACCTCGCTCGCCTCGATCATCGGCTTCATGGACCTGACCAAGGCCGCCCAGGTCGTGAACAACCGCGAGGTGCGCCCCTTCGCCCTCTACCTCTTCATCGCGGTCGTGTACTGGATCTGCACCTACTCCATGTCTCGCTACGCGCGGCACGTGGAGCAGCGTCTCAGCCCTGCCTGAGGCGCGGCTCCAGAACGGCGTCCGCCGCCACTGGCGCGAGGCGGGCGCTCTCGCGAGGCCGCCCGTCGTCTGACGGTGTCACTATCCGGAGACATTGACGCGCTCGCTGGCCGCCGGTACGATGCCGGTAATGGCGATCCACAAGAGAAAGACGCGCCGCTGGAGCCGGATCGAATACGAGCGGCTCATCGACTTGGGCGTCTTCCAGCCCGGCGACCCCATTGAGCTGATCGGTGGCGAGCTCCTGGTCGCCGAGCCGCAGGGCGCCCCACACTACACGTCCATCCAGAAAACAGCGCGGGTCCTCGAAAGGGCCTTCGGCCCGTCGTGGAACGTCCGTACGCAGGGACCGATGGGGCTTGACGAGGAGTCAGAGCCCGAGCCCGACGTAGCCGTGGTCCCCGGCGAGCCAGAGGACTACAGGAGCTCCCATCCCTCTCGCGCCGCCCTGGTCGTCGAGGTGTCCGAATCGAGCCTTGTGTTCGATCGCGACCACAAGGGCAGCGTCTATGCCAGAGCCGGTATCCCGGACTACTGGATCGTCAACCTCGTCGATCGCGTCCTCGAGGTGTACCGCGAGCCGGCGCCCGATGCTGCTGCGCCCTTCGGCGCGCGCTACGCGAGGCGTGAGGTCCTCGACCCCTCGCGTCAGGTCAGTCCTCTCGCGGCGCCTCATGCCAGAATCCAGGTCCGCGACCTCTTCGCCTGAGCCTGAGTTGACCGGAAGGCCCTGACAGCCCTGAAGAGCGGCGCCGGCGTATTGTTTCGTAGCGGGGAATCGGGAGCGACCGGCGCCCGTCAATGCCGCGCTATCGAATGCCGTGGCCGCGCGGGCCCGACGGCTTGCCGGGCCAAGACTGTGCCGGCCGTCTAGGTTGGGAAGCCGGGGTGGGTGTAGCGCCGGAGCGCGGGCCCTGCGATGCCTGGTGCTGGCCGCGCCGCTGGGCGTTGGTCTTGGCGCGGGCGCGGTCCTCGGCCTTGCGCCCGCGGATGGCCGCGATGCGCTCCGCCAGCGGGATCTCGAGCTTCTCCGACCCGCGCCGGCTGTACTCGAAGTCGGGCAGGATCACCCGCGGCAGGCGCTTGCCGACGGCGCGCTCGATGGCGGAGAGATCCCTCTCCTCCTCCGGCGAGACGAAGGTGAAGGCGTCACCCGTCAGCTCCGCGCGCGCCGTGCGGCCGACGCGGTGAATATAGTCGTCCGGCACTTTCGGCACGTCGAAGTTGATCACGTGGCTGAGCGCCTCCACGTCGATGCCGCGCGCGGCGATATCGGTGGCGACGAGGATCCGGAACCGGCCGCTCTTGAAGCCCGCGAGCGCCGCTGTCCTCTGCGCCTGGCTCCGGTTGCCGTGGATGCGCTCGCAGGCGACGCTGTGGCGCGAGAGGAAGTCGGCCAGCCGGTTAGCGCGGTGCTTGGTGCGCGTGAAGACCAGCGCGCTCTTCATCTCGCCGCGCTTGATCAGCTCGAGCAGCAGGGAGGACTTGCCGTCCTGGGCGACCGGGTACACGGCCTGGGTGATGCCGACGGCGGGCGCGGACTTGCGCTCGAGGTTGATCGTGGCCGGGTTGCGCAGCAGCTCACGCGTCAGCGTCATGATGGGCGCCGGCATCGTCGCCGAGAAGAAGAGCGTCTGCCGCCGGGGCGGCAGGTGCTTGAGGACGCGGCGGATGTCGGGCAGGAAGCCCATGTCGAGCATCCGGTCGGCCTCGTCGAGGACCAGGATCTCGAGGCCTTCGAGTTTCGCGTAGGGGAAGCGGAAGTGGTCGAGGAGCCGTCCCGGCGTGGCGACGATGACGTCCACGCCCGTCCTGAAGGCGTGCTCCTGCGGCCCCATGCCGACGCCGCCGAAGACGGCCGCGCCCGACATCGGCGTGTGCACGGCCATCTGGCTCAGGTGCTCGTCGATCTGGGCCGCCAGCTCGCGTGTCGGCGTGATGATCAGCGCGCGGGTGACCCCGCGGCGCTTGGGCATGAGGCGGTGGAGGATCGGCAGGACGAACGCCGCCGTCTTGCCGCTGCCCGTCATGGCGCAGGCGAGCACGTCGCGGCCTTCCATCGCCGGGGGAATCGCGTCCTGCTGGATCGGGGTGGGGCGGGTGAAGCCCATCTCCTTGACGCCGCGGAGGAGATCGGAGTGAAGCCCGAAAGATGAGAATGGCATAGGCCTTCATCCTCTCACAGGCGGCGGAGCGGCCGCCGTATATCGCGCCCTGTCCACGCCGACCGGTTCGCGGTACCATAGCGGGCGAACGAGGACTTCATGCCCAGGACCCAGATCGAGCCGCAATTCCCCACCGAGCGCCTGTCCATCCTGGACAGCGACGGCACGCTCGACGCCAAGCTCGAGCCCAAGCTCTCCCCCGATGACCTCAAGCGGCTCTACCGCGCCATGGTGCTGGGCCGGCGCCTCGACGAGCGGATGCTCAAGCTCCAGCGCCAGGGCAGGATCGGCACCTTCGCGCCGATCAAGGGGCAGGAAGCCTCGCAGATGGGCAGTGTCTTCACGCTCAGGCCCACCGACTGGATGGTGCCCTCCTTCCGCGAGACGGCGTCCATGCTCTGGCGCGGCTGGCCCATCGAGAAGATCCTGGCGCTCTTCGCCGGCCGGCTCGAGGGCAGCCAGCCGGGCCCCGAGCAGCGCGACCTGCCCATCACCATTCCCGTGGCGACCCAGCTGCCTCACGCGGTGGGCATCGCGTACGGCATCCAGTACCGGGGCGAGGACGCGGTGGTCATGGTCTACTTCGGCGACGGCGCGACCTCCGAAGGCGACTTCCACGAGGCGTGTAACTTCGCCGGCGTCTGGCACGTGCCCGTGGTCTTCGTCTGCCAGAACAACCAGTGGGCCATCTCCGTGCCGCTCAAGAAGCAGACCAACTCGCGCACGATCGCCCAGAAGGCGTTGGCCTACGGCTTCCCCGGCATCCAGGTGGACGGCAACGACGTGCTGGCAGTCTACGCGGCGAGCCGGGACGCCGTCGACAAGGCGCGGGCGGGGGAGGGGCCGACGCTCATCGAGTGCGTCACGTATCGTCTCGGCGTGCATACGACGGCGGACGACCCGACCAAGTACCGCTCGGACGAAGAGGTCAAGGCCTGGGAGCAGAAGGACCCGCTGACGCGCTTCCGCGCCTACCTCGAGAAGAAGGGATTGATCGACCCTTCGGTGGACGAGCAGGTGGACGAGGAGATCGCCCGCGCCGTCGAGCGCTTCGAGGCGGTGCCGGCCGCCGACCCGCTCGGCATGTTCGACCACGCGTACGCGGAGCTGCCGCCGGACGTGGCGGCCGAGCGCGCGGAGCTGGCGGGGCGCCTGGAAGCCGCGGCGGACGCCACCGCGCCCGCCGGCTCCGAGCCCGTCTCGCCCCCGATGCGGGGCCAGCGGAGGACGAGCCGTTGGCAGAATTGATCGTCATCAAGCCGGAGCACCCGTTCAGCCGCCGGGAGCTCTTTTTCTTCGCCGTGTGCCTGGGCGCCCTGGCCTGGGTCGCGCCGTTCGCCGTGGATTTCGCCCTCGCGCACGTGCCGGGCCTGCAGTACCAGGGCTCGGGCGTCGAGCGCGCGGTGAATGACCTGGGCCGCCCCGTGCTGATAGGGCTCGGCGCCGCCGTCGTGGGCTTCTGCGTCCCGCGCCGCGGCTGGTTCATGGCTCCGGCGGTCGCCCTCGTGGACGTCTTTCTCTGGATCGTCCGCGCCGGATTGGCCGCCGGTCACTCGGATCTCGACCGGATCGAGGCGCTCGGGCCATCCCTCCTGCGCATCCTCGCGCTGACCGTGCTGCCTGCCGCGGTGACCGGCGCCATCATGCACATCGTGAGGGACTGACGGCGCGCCGCATGGCAAAGCTGAACATGGTCAAGGCGCTGAACCTGGCCCTCCTCGAGGAGATGGAGGGGGACCCGGACGTGCTCATCATCGGCGAGGACGTGGGCGTGGATGGCGGCGTCTTCCGCGTGACGGAGGACCTGCACCGGCGCTTCGGCGGCACCCGCGTCATCGACAGCCCGCTCGCCGAGGCGGCCATCATCGGCTGCTCGGTCGGCATGGCGCTCTACGGGCTCAAGCCCGTCTGCGAGATCCAGTTCTCCGGCTTCGCCTTCCAGTGCTTTCACCAGATCGAGAACCACGCCGCGCGCTACCGCCAGCGCAGCCAGGGGCGCTTCCACTGCCAGATGGTGATCCGCATGCCGTTCGGCGGCGGCGTCCGCGCGCTCGAGCACCACTCCGAGAGCGAGGAGCAGTTCTACGCCCACATCCCCGGGCTCAAGATGGTCATCCCGTCGGGGCCGCGCACGGCGCGCGCGCTGCTCGTCGCCGCGATCCGCGACCCCGACCCCGTCGTCTTCTTCGAGCACAAGGCGCTGTACCACGCGTCCAAGGAGGAAGTGCCCGACGAGAGCGAGGCCATGCCCATCGGCAGGGCGCAGGTCGTCCGCGAGGGGCGGGGGCTGACCCTGATCGCCTACGGCGCGATGCTGCGGGTGGCGCTCGAGGCGGCGGAAACGCTCCAGGCGGAGGACGGCGTGGCGCCCGAGGTCATCGACCTGCTGACCATCTCGCCGCTCGACCGCGAGACGCTGACGGCCTCCGTCGCCAAAACCGGGCGCGCCGTCATCGTCCACGAGGCGCCGCGGAGCTTCGGCCCCGGCGCCGAGATCGCGGCCAGCATCATGGAGGGCGCCTTCCTCTCGCTTGAGGCGCCCATCCGCCGGGTCGCGGCCTACGACGTGCCCTTCCCAGGCTTCGCGCGCGAGAAGGCGAACGTGCCTGACGTCGCGCGCGTCCTTGCCGCCGCCCGCGAGACCCTGGCCTTCTAGCATGGCCGCCGCGCGATCCCCTCTCCCCCTCACCTGTGTCCTCTCCCCCAGAGGGGGAGAGGGTAGGGTGAGGGGGAGAAGGTCAGGGTGAGGGGGTGTAGATGGCGCGCACTTTTGTCCTGCCAGATCTCGGCGAGGGATTGATCGAAGCCGAAATCCGCGCCGTCCTGGTCCACGAGGGCGACGTCGTGAAGGAGGACTCGCCGCTCCTCGAGGTCGAGACCGACAAGGCGCAGGTCGAGATCCCGTCGCCCTTCGCCGGGCGCGTGGAGAAGATCCATGTCCAGCCCGGACAGACCGTCAAGGTCGGCCAGCCGCTCGTGAGCTTCGCCGATGGCGGTGGCACGGCGGCGCCGGCACGCTCTGCCCCCGCGGCTGCCGCATCGGCGGGGCCGGCGGCGCTGCCCAAGCCGGCGCCACGCGTCGACGGCGGGCCGGTTGCGGCCGCGCCCGCGACGCGGCGCCTCGCGCGCGAGCTGGGCGTGGAGCTTCAGGCCGTGCGCGGCACGGGCCCCGGGGGCCGCATCACCGACGACGACGTGCGCGCGAGCGCGGGCACGCCCTCGGGCGCGCCTGGGGAGCCCGGGGCGCCCGCGCGCGCCGCCGCTCCCGCGGGCCCGGCCAAGCCGCTCGCCGCCGTCGGGCTCGAGCCGCCGCCCTTGCCCAAGTTCGAGCAGTGGGGGCCCGTCGAGCGCCAGCCGCTCTCGCATCTGCGCCGCACCATTGCCGAGCGCATGGCGCTGTCGGCCGCGCTGATCCCGCACGTGACCCACTTCGACAAGGCCGACGTCACCGATCTGAACGCCATCGTCACGCGAAGCTTCGAGGCGGCCAAGCAGCGCGGCATCACGCTGACGCTCACGAGCTTCCTCCTCAAGGCGGCGGCGCTGGCGCTCCACGAGCACCCGCAGTTCAACGCGAGCCTCGATGCCGGGGCGGGGGAGCTGATCCTCAAGCGCTACTGCCACCTCGGCATCGCCGTGGCGACGGACCGGGGCCTCATCGTCCCGGTGATCCGCGACGTGGACACGAAGCCCGTCATGGACATCGCCCGCGAGCTTGCGGCGCTCGCCCAGCGGGTGCGCGACGGCAAGGCGGCGCTCGACGACCTCCGCGGCGGCACCTTCACGATCACCAATATCGGCGCGCTCGGCGGCACGGGCGCCATTCCCATCATCAATTACCCGGAAGTGGCGATCCTCGCCGTCGCGCGGGGCAGGGAGGAGCCCGTCGTGCGGGGCGGCCAGATTGTGGCGCGCATGATGCTGCCGATCACCCTGACCTTCGACCACCGCGTGGCCGACGGCGCGGACGGCGCGCGCTTTGCCCAAGCCATTATCCGCCGCCTCGAAGCGCCGGAAACGCTCTTCGTCGGGTGGTAGGACCTAGGCCTTGGCCTTCTTCGCCCGACGCTTCTTCCGCTTCGTGGTCGAGTACTCGGCGATCCGCTCGGCAAGCCGCGAGATGAGCTTCTCGTCAGCGACCAAGGCGCCCTTGCCCGGGGGAGGGCTGCCCTCCATGTACTCGCGCAGGGCCTGGTTGATCTGGGTCTGGTACGGCGGCTTGCCGCGCTTGGCCGCCCTGGCCCTGAAAAAGTTCAAGATGTCGAGGTCGATGAAGATCGTGATCCGCTCCTTAGTGTGGCGGGCGAGCTGGTCCGGGGGCGGCATGTGTTTCCAGAACTCGGACCGCCGCGCCTTACTGAAGTCGAATTCTTTCCTCATAACCAGTGGCCTCCTGCCGGCTTGCCCGGCGTGACGAGATGATGCGAATCTTGACGCCCCTCCAGGTGAAGACCGTCATGAGCAATTGGCCAGTCCGCGTCTTGCCGAGGAGGAAGAATCGGTCCTCCGCTAGGGAGTGCCGTCCGTCGAACTGGAAGGACGCGTGCCTGTCGTCAAACGTGTTTGCCGCCTCCGTGAAATCCACGCCGTGGGATCGGATATTGTGTTCTCGTTTGGCCCGGCCCACTCGAACTCCACGCCCCCAGTATATGTATAGAATGCATATCATGTCAAGCGTGATCCCATGGTGATGGGCGACCTGGTGACTGAGGTGGACGTGGCCGTGCTGGGCGGCGGGCCCGGCGGGTATTCGGCAGCGTTCCGCTGCGCGGAGCTGGGGCTCGAGGTGGTCGTGGTGGACGCGGGGAAGCGGCTGGGTGGGGCGTGTCTCTATGAAGGCTGCATCCCGTCCAAGGCGCTGCTCCACGTCGCGGCGGTGATCGGCGAGGCCGAGCGCGCGAAGGAGTTCGGGCTCGACTTCGGCGAGCCGCGCATCTCGCTTGACCCGCTCCGCAAGTGGAAGACCGAGCGCGTCGTGGGCAAGCTCTCCCGCGGCCTCGCCTCCGTGGCCAAGGCCAAGGGCGTGCAGGTCATCGGCGGCCGCGGCGCGTTCGAAGACTCGCGGAGCATCCGGGTCGGCGGCGACGAGCCGCAGGTGCTGCGCTTCAAGCACGCGATCATCGCGACGGGCTCGCTGCCTTCGCGCGTGCAGGGGCTCGACCTCGAGAGCGAGCGCATCATGGACTCGACTGCCGCGCTCGAGGTGCCCGAGATTCCCGAACGGCTGCTCGTCATCGGCGGCGGCTACATCGGCCTCGAGCTGGGCCAGGTCTACGCCGCTCTCGGCAGCCGCGTGACCGTCGTCGAGATGACCGACGGACTCCTGCCGGGGGCTGACCGCGACCTCGTCCAGCCGCTGGCGCGCCGCTGTGAGAAGCTCTTCGCCGCGATCCATCTCAAGAGCAAGGTCACGGCCCTCAGGGAATCGGGGAGCGCCATCGAGGCGAGTATCGAAGGACAGGCCCCTCAGTCTTTCGACCGCGTGCTGGTCGCCGTCGGCCGCCGCGCGGTCACCGACGGCCTCGGGCTCGAGGCGACGAAGATCGGGATCAGCGAGCGCGGCGTGATTTCCGTGGACGAGCGCTGCCGGACGGCCGACCCGCATATCTACGCGGTGGGCGACGTCACGGGCGACCCGATGCTCGCGCATCGGGCCATGCGCCAGGGCAAGGTGGCTGCCGAGGTCATTGCCGGGCGGCCGTCTGCCTTCGACAATGCCGCGGTCCCCGCCGTGGTATTCACGGATCCGGAGGTCGCGTGGTGCGGCCTCATGGAGGCTGACGCCCAGCGCGAGGGCCGCGCGATCAAGGTCGCGAAGTTCCCCTGGGCCGCCTCGGGACGCGCGGCGACCATCGGGCGCAGCGACGGCCTGACCAAGCTCATCGTGGATGCTGCGACGGGTTGTGTGCTCGGCGCCGGCATCGTCGGCCCCGGGGCGGGGGAGCTGATCGCCGAGGCCGCGCTGGCCATCGAGACGGCCGTTACCGCCGAAGACCTCGCACTGACCATCCACGCGCACCCGACCCTTTCCGAAAGCCTGATGGAGGCGGCCGAGAGCCTCCTCCACGGAGGATCCAAATGAGTGACCTCGTCACGTTCGACAAGCAGGGCAGCGTCGGCGTCATCACCGTCAACAACCCGCCCGTCAACGCGCTCTCCCAGGGCGTCCGCCAGGGGCTGCTGGACGGCATCGCCAAGGGATTGGCTGACCCCGGCGTCAGCGCCATGGTCATCATCGGCGGCGGCCGCACCTTCATCGCGGGCGCCGACATCCGCGAGTTCGGCAAGCCGCCCCAGCCGCCCGATCTCCACAGCGTCCTCGCCGCGATCGAAGGCAGCGGAAAGCCCGTGGTAGCGGCAATCCACGGCACGGCGCTCGGCGGCGGTCTCGAAGTCTGCCTCGCCTGCCACTATCGCGTCGCCGTCGCTGCGGGGCAGGTGGGGCTGCCGGAGGTCAAGCTGGGGCTCCTGCCTGGCGCGGGCGGTACGCAGCGATTGCCTCGGGTCGCGGGAGTCGAGGCCGCGCTCAAGATGATCGTGAGCGGCGACCCCGTCCGGGCGCCCAAGGCCAAGGAGCTTGGGATTGTCGACGAGGTCGTGGGCGACGACCTCCGCGCCGGCGCCGTCACCTTTGCCGAGCGCGTCGTCGCCGAGAAGCGGCCGTTGCGGAAGATCTCGGCCATGGACGACAAGCTCCAGGCCGCGCGGGCCAACCCCGCGCTTTTCGATACCTTCAGGAAGAGCATCGAGCGGGAGGCGCGCGGCTACCTCGCCCCCTTCAAGTGCATCGAGGCCGTGCAGGCCGCGGTCACGCTGCCGTTTGCAGACGGGCTCAAGAAGGAGCGCGCGCTCTTCCAGGAGTGCATGGCCTCCCCGCAGTCCAAGGGGCAGATCCACGCCTTCTTCGCCGAGCGCGAGGCGACCAAGATCTCCGACGTGCCGCCCGGCACGCCCGCCAAGAAGATCGAGCGCGCGGCTGTCATCGGCGCCGGCACCATGGGCGGCGGCATCGCCATGAACTTCGCCAATGCCGGCATCCCGGTGACCGTGGTGGAAGTGGCGCAGGAGGCGCTCGATCGCGGCCTCGCCGTCGTCAGGAAGAACTACGCCGCCACCGTCGAGAAGGGGCGGCTCTCCCAGGCCGACATGGACAAGCGCGTGGGCCTGATCACGGGCTCGCTCGACCGCGCGGCCGTCCGCGAGGCGGACATCGTCATCGAGGCGGTGTTCGAGGAGATGGGCGTCAAGAAGGAAGTCTTCGCCGCCCTCGACAAGATCGCCAAGCCGGGCGCCGTCCTCGCCTCCAACACCTCGACGCTCGACATCGACCAGATCGCGTCCGCGACGTCGCGCCCCGAGGCGGTGATCGGCACGCACTTCTTCAGCCCGGCCAACGTGATGCGCCTCCTCGAGCTGGTGCGCGGCGCCAAGACCTCGAAGGAGACCATCGCGACGTCGGCCGAGCTGTCGCGCCGCATCGGCAAGGTGTGGGTGCTGGCGGGCAACTGCGACGGCTTCATCGGCAACCGGATGCTCCACCCCTATCTCCGCGAGGCGGAGTTCCTCGTCGAGGAGGGCGCGACGCCCCAGCAGGTGGACAAGGTCATCTACGATTTCGGCTTCGCTATGGGCCCCTTCGCCATGCAGGACCTGGCGGGCCTCGACGTCGGCTGGCGGATCCGCAAGGGCAAGGCCGCCACGCGGCGGAAGGACCTGCGCTACTCGCACGTGGGCGACAGGCTCTGCGAGCAGGGGCGCTTCGGCCAGAAGACCGGTGCCGGCTGGTACCGCTACGAGGCGGGCTCGCGCGCGCCCAAGCCCGACCCCGAGGTCGAGGCGGTCATCGTCGCGGCGGCCAAGGAGGGCGGCATCGCGCGGCGGACGGTGAGCGACGAAGAGGTCCTCACGCGGTGCCTGTGGGCCCTCGTCAACGAGGGCGCCCGCATCCTCGAGGAGGGCATCGCGCTCCGCTCGAGCGACATCGACGTCACCTATCTCTACGGCTACGGCTTCCCGCGCTACCGCGGGGGCCCCATGTTCTACGCCGACCAGGTCGGGCTCAAGAAGGTCTACTCTGACGTGGCGGGCTTCCACACCCGGCACGGCGAGCCCTGGGCGCCGGCGCCGCTTCTCGAGCGGTTGGCGAAGGAAGGCAAGGGCTTCCGTGACGCCTTGACATCATGAGGGGCCCCTGCTATCAACGGAGCGCGCCGGACCCGCCGGCACCCACCCACACACCGAAGGAGGACACGACGATGGCGTCGATCTCACGTCGCAAATTTCTGGGCGCAACGGGCGCGACCGCCGGAGCGGTCGCCGCTCATGGGCTCTTTCCCTCGGTGCTCCGCGCGCAGGCTGAGCCGCTTCGCATCGGGTGCCCGCTGCCGCTGACTGGACCCTTCGCGGCCCTGGCCGCGGACATGCAGCGCGGCGCGCAGCTCGCCGTGGACGAGCTCAACGCAAAGGGCGGTGTCATGGGCCGCAAGGTCGAGGTGCTCTTCCGCGACGACGAGCTCAAGCCGGCCGTCGGCGCCCAGCGCACGAAGGAGCTGATCGAGAACCAGAAGTGCCAGTTCATCGTCGGCGGCCTCGCCGCGCATGTCCAGATGGCCATCAATGAACAGACCAAGAAAGCCAAGGTTCTCTTCATCTCCACCAGCCAGTCCGACGAGATCAGCGCCAAGCCCGACACGAGCCCCATCACATTCCACGAGGCGCTCAACCCCACCATCACCTCGCGCGTCATGGGCACCTGGATTGCCCAGAACCTCGGAAAGAAGTGGTGGATTATCTACGCCGACTACGCCTGGGGCAAGCAGAACAACGCGGTGCTCCAGGACACGCTCAAGAAGCAGGGCGGCACGCTCCTCGGCGCCACCCCGTACCCGCTCGGCAGCGCGGAGTTCTCGGCCCACCTGCCGAAGATCCAGGCGGCCAAGCCCGACGTGCTCGTGTCGGTAACTCCCGGCGCGGACAATATCGCCTACCTCAAGCAGGCCCGGAGCTTCGGGATGGACAAGACCATGAAGCTCGCTCAGCCGCTGCTGTGGATCTCGTACCTGAAGGAAGGCGGGCCGGAGCTCTACTCGGACATCTACGGCTCGATCAACTGGTACTGGGAGCTGCAGGATACGATCCCGTCGGCGAAGAAGTTCGTCGAGGCGTCCATGAAGAAGTTCAACATGCCGCCCGGCGACTACGGCGCGTACTCCTACTCGGGAGTGCTCGAGGTCGGGCGCGGAGTCGAGCTGGCCAAGTCGACCGACGCCGAGGCCGTCGCGAACGCGCTCAGGAAGAGCCCCGTCTACGACCACTTCAAGGGCAAGGAGTGGTGGCGGGCCTGCGACAACAAGGCCATGCAGGACATGTGGATTGTCAAGGGGCGAGGTCCCGGCAAGACCAAGGGCGATTGGGGGCTGATGGATATCGTGGCCAAGGTGGCCGCGGACGAGAAGTACGACCGGACCTGCGCCGAGAAGGGGTTCGTCTAGACCCTGATGGACTTCTCGCTCGCCGCGGTCCTGCCCCAGATCTTCACCGGTCTGGTGCTGGGGATGCTCTTCGTGCTGCTCGCGATCGGCCTGTCGCTGATCTTCGGGCTCATGACCGTGGTCAATTTCTCGCACGGGGCGCTGTATATGCTGGGCGCCTACTTCACCGTGTTCTTTCTCGGTTACACGCGCAACTTCTGGCTGGCGCTGCTGCTGGCGCCGCTCATGGTCGGGACGTTCGGGCTCCTCATCGAGCGCTTCCTCATCCGGAGGCTCTACGGTCGGAGCCCGGACGATCCTCTGCTGCTCACGTTCGGACTCTCCCTCGTGCTCATCGAAACCGCCAAGATCATCTGGGGGAAGATCGGGCTCACGCTCGATCCCCCGCGTGAGCTTGCCGGGACGGTCAATCTGGGCTTCATGATCTTTCCCGCGTACCGCCTCTTCGTCATCGCGGTCACCATCGTCGTCCTCTTCGGTCTCTGGGCCTTCCTGACGCGCACCAATGTCGGCCTCATCATCCGCGCGGGCTCGCGCGACCCGCTGATGGTCCGGGCGCTCGGCATCAACCTCAACCGCATCTGGCTGCTCGTCTTCGGCATCGGCTGCGGCCTGGCGGGTCTCGCGGGAGCGCTCGCAGGCCCGATGCGGGGCGCCTACGCCGAGATGGGTGTCACGATGGTCATCGAGTCTTTCGTGGTGGTCGTCGTGGGCGGGATGGGCAGCCTCCTCGGCGCCGTGGTCGCAGGCATCCTGATGGGGCAAGTGGTAGGCATCACCACCTACTTCGCACCCAAGGCCGCCGAGATCATGGTCTTCGTCGTGATGGCAGTGGTCCTCCTCGTCCGGCCCAGCGGCATCTTCGGCGAGGCCGGGCTCGCGGAGTGAGGGTGCCCGGCGCGGGCGCCCTGATTTCATGGGTGGGCCGCCATCCTGTGGCGGCCTTCGGCATGTTCTTCGCGGTGTTTCCGTTCCTCATGCCGTACAAGTCACTGGCGTCCCAGGTTCTGATCTTCGGACTCTTCGCGCTCGGCTTCAACCTTCTCTACGGCTACACGGGCCTCCTGTCCTTCGGCCACGCGGCCTACTACGGCCTCGGCGCCTACGGCACGGGCATCGCGCTCGCCAAGCTCAAGCTGGGCTCGCTCTGGCTCGGGATCGCCGCGGGGCCGCTCCTGGCCGTCCTGGGCGGCATCGCCATCGGCTTCTTTTGCCTGAGGCGGCGCGGCATCTACTTCGCCATGCTGACGCTCGCCTTTGCCCAGCTCCTCTACTTCGTCGCGTTCCACCTGTCTGACGTGACGGGCGGCGACGACGGTCTGCGCGGCATTCCTCAGCTGCCGCTCAATCTCTTCGGCTGGAAGATCGACCTCGAAGGCTCGCTGGCTTTTTACTACTTCACGTTTGTCCTGGTCTGGCTCGCGGTCGCGGGCCTCAAGCGGATCCTCGACTCGCCCTTCGGCACCGTGCTCCAGGCAATCCGTGAGAACGGCGACCGCGCGGCGGCGTGCGGCTACGACGTCCGCCGCGTCAAGCACCTGTCCTTCGTCTTCTCGGCGTTCTTCGCGGGCCTGGCTGGGGGGCTGGACGCGCTGCGGCTGGCCGTCGTGCCCGTCGAGTCGCTGTACTGGGTCACGTCTGGTCAGGTGGTGATCATGACGCTTCTCGGTGGTGCGGGCACCTTCTTCGGGCCCTTCGTCGGCGCCGGCACGTATCTGGTGCTTGGAGACCGGCTGGCCGTCTTCACCGAGCGCTGGCCGCTCGTGATCGGCCTCATCTTCATGGCGTTCGTGCTGTTCCTGCCCAAGGGCATCTGGGGCACATTGATCGACAGACTCCCGGGCGGCACCTCCGCCGGAGCGAAACCGTAGCCAAGGAGGACATCATGGCGGTCAAGGTGCTGGAGCTGCATCATCACGGCATTCGCGTCAACCCGGAAGAGACCGACAAGTCGCTGGCCTTCTACCGCGATGTGCTGGGGCTCACGCCGGACGCGGGGCGCCCGAACATCCCCGGCATCCCCGGCTACTGGATGGACTGCGGCAACGATACGCAGATCCATATCATGGGCTGCGACGGGATGTCGCGTTACGCCAAAGGGCCGAAGCAGGATCCGACGACGCTCCACGTGGCGCTGGCCGTCCCCGACGTCCAGGAGGCCAAGCGCGAGCTGGACCGGATGGGCGTCAAGTACTGGAGCATCGTGTCCGTCGTCGGCCCCCAGCTCGAGCAGCTGTTCATGGATGACCCGCACGGCAACCTGATCGAGCTGCACGAGGCCGGCACGTGCCGCTGCAAGAAGACCGCCCGCAAGAGCGCGGCCGCGGCGCCGTCCATGGCGGGCTAGGATGCGGCAGGACGTTGTCGACCGCGCCGACGCGCTCACGCGCGAGAAGATCGCCCCGCGCGCGGCGATGTACGACCGCGAGGGCAAGAACCCCGTGGAGAGCTGGGGCGACCTCCGGCGCGAGGGGTATCTGGGGTGCGCGGTTCCGAAGGCGTACGGCGGCATGGGGCTCGACATGGCGACCTATATCGGCGTCATCCGCACGATCGCCCGCGGCTGCGCCAGCACGGCCATGACGGTCCACATGCATTCCACGGTCATGCGCTTTATCGACGCTCTCGGCACCGAGGCGCAGAAGCGCCGCTACTTCGCCGAGGCGGTCGAGCGCGGCCGGATGTTCGGTAGCTGGGGCAGCGAGCCTGCCGTGAGTCTCTCGCGCACCTTCACGATGGAGACGGTCGTGCGCGCGGCGGACGGCGGATGGGTCGTGGACGGCGTCAAGCACTTCTGCACCATGGCGCTCGGCGCCTCGTACTACATGGTCTGGTGCGCCCTCGACGGCAGCGGCGACATGGCCAGCGCGCTCCTCCAGGTCCTCGTGCCCGCCGAGAGCGCCGGCATCTCCACCGACGGCAAGTGGGACACCCTCGGCATGCGCGCGACCTTCAGCCCGACCGTCACCCTGTCGAACGTGCGCGTCCCGCAGGACGCGGCGCTCGGCAAGCCCGGCTCGGCGACGGGTGTGGGCGTGGTCGAGAGCTTCGCGCTGGGCTACGCGGCCGTCTACGTCGGCATCGCGGAGGCGGCCTTCGAGTTCGCCGCGGACTACGTGAAGAAGCGGGTCGTCAAGCCCGAGAACGTTCCCGTGGCCAATGACCCGGGAGTCCAGCGCCAGATCGGCGACCTCGAGGCGCGGCTGGACGCCGCGCGGCTCGTCCTCCACGACTCGGCCTCGCGCTGGGAAGCGGCCGACGTGGCGCAGCGCGGGCACCTGGCCAACCGCGCCAAGTACCTGACCACGGAGATCGGACTGCACGTCACGTCGCTGGCGCTCCAGATCACCGGCGGGCGCGGCGCCTACAAGGACTATCCCGTGGAGCGGGCTTTCCGTGACATGCGCACGGCGTCGCTCATGCCGCCCACGATGGACCGGATGGTTGAGGGCATGGGCAAGCTCGCGCTGGGGCTGGGCGGAGGCATGTTCGAGTTCGGCGCGGGCACCCAGGCCCCGCCAGGTCCAAAGTAGGGCTGATGCCGAAGATCGCGTTCGTGGGCCTTGGCGCCATGGGCAGCGCCATGGTCAAGCGTCTCCTCGCGGCGGGCCACCCCGTCACCGGCTACAACAGGACCCGCGCGAAAGCTCTAGCGCTGGTGTCCCAGGGGATGACCGTCGCCGACTCGGCCCGCGCCGCGGTGGACGGCGCCGACGTGGTGCTGAGCATGGTGACGGACTCAGAGGCACTGCGCGACGTGGCCCTCCGCCCCGACGGCATTCTGGCCGGCCTCGGCAAGGGAGCGGTGTGGGCCGAGATGAGCACCGTCAGCCCGGCGGTGACGCGCATGCTGGGCGAGCGCGTGGCGGAGCGGGGAGCGGCGATAATCGACGCGCCCGTGTCGGGCAGCACCGTCACCATCGCACAGGGGCAGCTGTCGTTCATCGTCGGCGGCGATCCCGCCGCGCTCGAGCGCGTGCGCCCCTACCTCCTCGCCATCGGCCCCACGATCACTCATGTCGGCGCACTCGGCCTGGCCGTCACCATGAAGATCGCCATCAACCTCGGCATCGGCGTCCAGATCCTGGCCTTCGCCGAGTCGGTGCTGCTGGCAGAGAAGTCAGGCATCCCGCGCGAGCGCGCCGTCGAGGCGCTCCTCAAGAGCGTCACGGCGTCGCCCATGCTGAAGTACCGCGGGCCCTTCGTGCTGAAGATGCCCGAGGAGGCGCTCTTCAACGTGGTGCTCATGCAGAAGGACCTCCAGCTGGCGCTCGAGCAGGGGCGGGCGGTAGGCGTGCCGCTGCCGTCGACAAGCCTCACCCACGAGATGCTGACGGCAGCGCGCGGCCTCGGCTTAGCAGATAAGGACTTCACCGCCGTCTTCGATGTCCTCGCGCGGATGAGCGGCCTGCCCGGGAGCTAGACGCTCGGTCGTTTGCCCCCACCGGATGCCGAGAGGGAACCGTGTGAATGAGCAATGACGTCCTGGCGGGCGGGCGTCTCGCTGCCTCGCGGTGGAAGACCTTCTTTGCCGTGCTCGGGCCCGGCCTCGTGGTCATGCTCGCGGATACGGATGTCGGCAGCATCATCACCGCGGGGCAGAGCGGGGTCCAATGGGGCTACAGCCTCCTGCTCCTGCAGGCCATCCTGATGCCCATCCTCTATGTGGTGCAGGAGCTGACCGTCAGGCTCGGGATCTTCACCGGCAAGGGACATGGCGAGCTGATCCGGGAGACGTTCGGGCCGCTCTGGGCCTGGGTCTCGGTCGCGGGCCTGGGGGTGGCGACCGTTGGAGCGCTGCTGACAGAGTTTTCCGGCGTGGCGGCGGTGGGCGAGCTCTTCGGCGTGCCGCGGATCGTCAGCCTGAGTCTCGCCGTAGGCTTCCTGCTGGTGGTTGTCTGGACTGGGTCCTACCGGCGCGTCGAACGGGTTGCCATCGCCCTCGGTCTGTTCGAGTTCGCCTTCTTCTGGGTCGCCTACGCGGCGCACCCGCAAGGCGCGGAAGTGGCGTCGGGGCTGACGCACATGCCGCTCCACGACAAGGACTATCTCTACCTGGTCGCCGCCAATATCGGGGCGGTCCTCATGCCGTGGATGATTTTCTATCAGCAATCGGCGGTTGCCGACAAGAAGCTGCGGCCCGAGCATTACAAGGATGCCCGCTGGGACACAGCGCTGGGCGCGGTCATGACTCAACTCGTCATGGCGGCTGTCTTGGTGGCGACCGCCGCCACCATTGGGAAATCCAACTCCGCTGCGAGCCTCAACACGGTCGGCGACATCAGCAATGCCCTCACGCCCTTCATGGGTCCGGCCGTCGGCCGCCTGGTTTTCAGCCTCGGCATCATCGGCGCCGCGATGGTGGCCGCCATCGTCGTGTCATTGGCTTCGGCGTGGGGCTTCGGAGAGGTTGCCGGCTACAAGCGCTCGCTCGAGCACCATCCCATGGAAGCGCCCTGGTTCTATGCGGTCTACACGGCCGCTGTCGTCGGGGGCGCTGTCGTGGTCGCCTTTGTACCGGACCTCGTGAGGCTGAACATCGCCGTCGAGGTGATGAACGCCCTGATACTGCCGCTGGTCCTTGGGTTCCTGATCCTGTTGGCCATAAAGGCTCTGCCGGCGGAACATCGGCTGCGCGGCGCCTACGGCTGGATTGTGATCGCTGTGTCTGGGCTTACCGCCGGCCTGGCCGTGTACGCGGGCATTTCCGGCTCGGGGATGTGGAGTTCGCGTTGAACCCGGGCCACCTCGACATGCCCCCAACTCCCGCGCTCAGACTCCGAGGAAGCGCTGCTGGATCTCCGGGTCTGCGCGGAGGGCGTCAGGCGTGCCCTCGAACTGGATGCGCCCCTGGTCCATGACGTAGAGGCGGTGCGAGAGCGCGAGCGCAACCTCGAGCATCTGCTCGACCAGCAGGATGGTCGTGCCGCGCCGGTTGATCTCGCCGAGGATTTCCGTCAGGCTCTCGACGAGGAGCGGGGAGAGGCCTTCCGTCGGCTCGTCCACGAGCATGAGCTTGGGGCGGGCCACGAGCCCGCGCGCGATCGCCAGCATCTGCTGCTCGCCGCCCGAGAGCGATTTGCCCTTCTGCTCGTAGCGCTCGCGAAGACGCGGGAAGTAGGTCAGCACCTCTTCCATCACGCCGGCGTTCTCGGCCTTCGCGGCGCGGGTTGCGCTCAGCATGCCCAGGCGCAGGTTCTCGGCCACGCTCAGGTTGGGCAGGATGCGGCGCTCTTCCGGCACGTAGGCGATGCCCGCTCGCGCGATGTCATGAGTGGCGAGACCGACGAGCTCGCGGCCCTCGAAGCTGATCCGCCCCCCGCGCGGAGGGACCAGGCCCATGATGCTTTTCAGCGTCGTCGTCTTGCCCGCGCCGTTCCGGCCGATGAGCGTCACGACCTCGCCCGCGCCGACAGTGAGCGACACGCCCTGGAGGATGTGCGCCTCGCCGTAGTAGGCGTGCAGGTCCTCGAGGGCGAGGAGCGTCACTTGGCGGCGCCCAGGTAGGTCTGCTGCACGCGCAGGTTGGCGCGGATCTCGGCGGGGCTGCCCTCGGCCAGCACCTGACCCTGGTGCAGCACGGTGATGCGGTCGGAGATGTTCATGACGACCTTCATCTTGTGCTCGATCAGGATGACGGTGCGCCCCTCGGCGATGCGGCGGATCAGGTGGATGGTCTCGTCCGTCTCCTCCGGGCTCATGCCGGCCGTGGGCTCGTCGAGCAGGAGGAGCGTCGGATCGGTCGAGAGCGCGATGCCGAGCTCGAGGTGGCGCTGCTCGCCGTGAGAGAGATGGGCCGCGAGGAGGGTCCGCTTGTCCCAGAGGCCGACCTGTTTCAGGATGGCGCCGGCCTTGTCCCGGATGCCGTGGAGCGCCACGGCGCGCCCCCAGAAGTTGAACGAGAGGCGGTACGTCTGCGCGGCCACGCGGACATTTTCGAGCACGGAGAGATGCGGGAAGATGTTGGTGATCTGGTACGACTTGGCGACGCCGAGACGCGAGACCCTGTGCTGGGGCAGGCCGGTGATCTCGCGCCCGTCGAACCAGATCCGGCCCGCGGAGGGCGCCATCTCGCCCGAGATCAGTCGGAAGAAGGTCGTCTTGCCCGCGCCGTTCGGGCCGATGATCGAGCGCAGCTCGCCGCGCTCGACCTCGAAGTCCACCTGCGCGACGGCCATGAGGCTGCCGAAGCTTCGGGTCAGTCGCTCGGTGCGGACGATGGGGGAGGCCATGGCGGGGGAACCGGGCCGTAACATAGCAGGGCGCTGTTTCAAGCGTCAAGGTAGGATTCCCGCGTGAAGCCCGCTCCGTTCGCCTATCACCGGCCCGCCTCTCTCGACGAGGCCCTGGCGCTGCTCGAGCGCTACGGCGCCGACGGCCGCGTCCTGGCGGGCGGCCAGAGCCTGGTGCCCGCCCTCAACATGCGCCTCGCCGCCCCCGCCGCGCTGATCGACATCAACCGCCTGCCCGGGCTCGACGGGATCAGCCTGGAGCCGGACGGGCTCGTCATCGGCGCGCTCGCGAGGCACGAGGCCGTGGAGGCCTCGCCGCTCGTGGCCCGCCATGCGCCGCTGATTGCCCAAGCGATGCCTCACGTGGGCCACCGGGCCATCCGGACTCGTAGCACCGTCGGCGGCAGTGTCGCGCTCGCCGATCCTGCCGCCGAGCTGCCGGCCTGTCTCATCGCGCTCGACGCGATTGTCCGCGCGGCAGGGCGCGGGAGGCGGCGCGACATTCCGGCCCAGCGCTTCTTCCGCGGCATTTATACGACGGACCTCGCGCAGGGCGAGATCGTGACGGCCGTCGTGGTGCCGCCCATCGGGCCCGGCTGGCGCTCCCGCTTCGACGAGCTGGCCCGGCGCCACGGCGACTACGCGCTGGTCGGTCTCGCCGCCCACTGCCGGGTCGAGGGCGGGGCCATCATGGAGGCGCGGTTGGCGTTTTGCGGTGTCGGCCCGACGCCTGTCCGCGTCCTTCGCGCCGAGGCCGCGCTTTCGGGCCGTCGTCCTGACGCCGATGTCGTGGCGGAGGCGGGCCGCGTCCTTGACGCCGATCTGGACCCTCCGGGTGATGTCCACGCGAGCCCCGCGCTGAGACGTCACCTGGCCCGAGTGCTGCTCGCCCGGGCCGTGGCGCAGATCGTTGCCTGACATGGACCCGGCGATTCAGATTTCGTTGACGGTGAACGGCGTGGCGGTGAGCCGGCGCGTCGAGCCGAGGCAGAGCCTGGTGGACTTCCTCCGCTACGGCCTCGAGCTGACGGGCTCTCACGTGGGCTGCGAGCACGGCGTCTGCGGCGCCTGCACGGTGCGGGTGGATGGGGCCATCGTGCGCGGCTGCCTCATGCTGGCCGTCCAGTGCGACGGCTGCCGCGTCGAGACCATCGAGGGCGTCGCGGGAACGGGCGAGGTCTTCGACCTCCAGCAGGCTTTCGCGCAGGAGAACGCGCTGCAGTGCGGCTTCTGTACTCCAGGCATGCTGCTGACGGCTCAGGACCTGCTCGCGCGCAAGCCGGGTGCGAGCGCCCAGGAGATTCGCGAGGCGCTTTCTGGCAACTACTGCCGCTGCACCGGGTATCACGCCATCGTCGAGGCGGTGCGGAAGACCGCCGAGGCGCGGGGGCGCGGATGAGCCGGATCGAAAAGGGCCGGAGCTACATCGGCGAGAGCGTGGTCAGGCCGCAGACCGCGCGGCTTCTCGCGGGCCGGGGCGTCTTCACCGACGACATCACGCTGCCGCGGATGCTCCACGTCGCCTTCGTCCGGAGCCCGCACGCCCACGCGCGCATCGTGTCCGTCGACTCCACCGAGGCACGGACCCTGCCCGGAGTCATCGCCATCGTCACGGGCGAGGAGATGGCGCCGGTCTGCTCGGGGTGGGTCGGCACCCTCGCCCACTTCCAGGGGATGAAGTCCGCCATGCAGCGGCCGCTCGCCGTCGACAAGGGCTCGTGGCAGGGCGAGCCCGTCGCAGCCGTCGTGGCGGAGAGCCGCGCCGTCGCCGAAGACGGCGTCTCGCGGGTGCGCGTCGAGTGGGCGCCGCTGCCGGCCGTGACGGATCCCGAGACCGCGCTCGACCCCTCGACGCCGGTGATCCACCCGGAGCTCGGCGACAACCTCGCCTTCAAGCTCGAGCTCAACTCGGGCGACGCGGACGCGGCCTTCAAGAGCGCCGACGCCGTGCTGACCGAGACCTTCACCATGGGCCGGCACACGGGCGTCACGCTCGAGGCGCGCGTCATTTTGGCCGACTTCGACCCGTCCGAGCGGCGGCTGACGGTGTACCACTCTTTCCAGGCGCCCAACATGATGCAGGACATCCTGGCGCGCCACCTGGGGCTGCCCGAGCAGGACGTCCGCGTCATCTGCAAGGACGTGGGCGGGAGCTTCGGCATCAAGGTGCACATCTACCCGGATGAGATGGCGACCTGCGCGCTCAGCGTGATGCTCGGCCGCCCGGTCAAGTTCACGGCGGACCGGCTCGAGTCCTTTGTGAGCGACATCCACGCGCGGGAGCACCATGTGAAGGCCGAGCTGGCCGTCAAGCGCGACGGGACCATTCTCGGCATGCGCGTGGACGACTTGACCGGCATCGGCCCGTACTCCGTCTACCCGCGCACGAGCGTCGTCGAGGGCAACCAGACAATTCGCCTCACGCCCGGGGTTTACCGCTTTCGCGACTACGCCGCGAGCCTCCGCGTGGTCTTCCAGAACAAGACGCCCATGTGCCAGTACCGCGCCGTCGGCCACCCGATCGCCTTCGCGGTGATGGAGGCCATGGTGGACAGGGCGGCGCGCGACCTCGGCCTCGACCCCGTCGAGATGCGCCGGAAGAACTACGTCACGGCCGAGATGTACCCGCACACATCCCAGACGGGCTATTTCTTCGAGCGCCTGTCGCACGAGGAGGCGCTCGACAAGCTGCTGGAGATCTCCGACTACCGCGTGCTGTGCGCCGAGCGCGACGAGCGCCGCACGCATGGGACCTACCGCGGGCTCGGTCTCTGCGCCTTCATCGAGCTGACCACGCCGGGCCCGGCCTTCTACGGCGTGGGCGGCGCCCGCATCTCATCCCAGGACGGCTGCACGATCAAGCTCGAGCCGTCGGGCAAGCTCACCTGCATGACCGGCGTGACGGAGCAGGGGCAGGGGACGGACACCATGATCGCGCAGGTCGTGGCGAGCGCGGTGGGCGTGGCCATGGAAGACGTCCGCGTGCTAACGGGCGACACCATGGTCTCGCCTTACGGCGGCGGCACCTGGGCGTCGCGCGGCGCCGGCATCGGCGGCGAGGCGGCGCTCCAGACGGGCAAGGCTATCCGCGACAACATCCTCAAGGTCGCGGCGGCGATCCTTCAGTGCGAGCCGGAGGATCTCGACATCAGGCTCGGGAAGATCGTGGATTTGATGACTGGCGAGGTGAGGCTGGAGCTGGCCGAGCTTGGCCGCGTCGCCTACTTCCGTCCCGACACGCTCCCGAAGGACTTCCAGTCCGAGCTGACGGTGACGCGCCACTACGTGCCGCGCCACCAGGGCTTTGCCTTCACCAACGGCATCCAGCTCTCCCACGTCGAGGTGGATGTCGAGACGGGCTTCGTGCGCCTGCTCAAGCATTGGTGCGTGGAGGACTGCGGGCGCATCATCAACCCGCGCCTGGTGGACGAGCAGATCCGCGGCGCCATCGTCCAGGGCATCGGCGCCGCGCTCTACGAGCACCTGGTCTACGACGAGCAGGGGCAATTGCTGACCGGCACGATGATGGACTACCTCGTGCCGATGGCAGCCGAGATGCCCGAGATCGTGGTCGGCCACGTCGAGACGCCGACGGCCTACGCCGAGGGCGGCTTCAAGGGCGTCGGCGAGGCGGGCACGGCGGGGGCGCCGGGGGCCGTGCTCAACGCCGTCAACGACGCCCTCGCCCCGTTCGGGGCGCGCGTCACGTCACAGCCCATCACCCCCGAGGTCGTGCTGAAGGCGTTGGGCAAGCTCTGAGGAGATAGCCGGCTTACTTCCGCGCCCACGTCTCCAGGCACGCGAGGGCGTCGGCGCGCCCGAGGGCGAGCAGGCGTGCCATCGCGTCTTGGTCGAAGTCGAGCGGCCGGAGCAGCATCGGCGCCGACGGTGTCAAGAGCTGCACGTCCACGTTGGGAGCGCGAAGGCGAGCCAGCTCCGTATCGCGGCGGATCTGGTGGACCATGACCAGTTCGAAGCTCGCCTCGAGCGCCCGGCGCATCGTCGTGGGCTCGGGGCTCCGCTCGGCCTGCGCGTAGCTCAGCACGACGACGACCCGGCCCAGCGTCGGGTCCGCCTCGAGCGCCTCGAGCACGGGCGCGCGGCCGGTCAGCCCACCGTCCACCAGCAGCGCCCCATCCACCTCGACCGGAGGAAATAGGCCGGGCACGGCAGAGGCCGCCATGAGCGCGTCCACCGTCACCGTTCGGTTGTCGAAGATACGCTTCTCGCCACGAGCGAGATCGGTGGCGGTAACGACGAGGCGGATGGGAGAGTCGCGAAGACGGTCGAGATCGACCGAGGCGGCGATCAGATCCCGCAAGGGCGCCGGATCGAAGAGCGCGCTGGTCTCGTTCAGGACGAGCAGGGTGAGCCAGCCGGGCAGAAAGCCCGCGAAGATTACCGGCCCGCGCAGCGTGTAGACCTGCTCCCGCGTCACCGTGCGCCACATCGCCTCGAGCCGATCGGTTTGACCGCTGGCGATCATGGCTGCATTGAGAGCGCCGGCGGAAGAGCCAGCGACGAGCCGGATCGGCAGCCCGCGCTCGACCAGGGCAGCGGCGACGCCGGCCTCGTAGGCGCCCTTGGCGCCGCCGCCCGAGAGCACCAGGGCCATGGGCGCGTCAGGCGGCACGCCGGACGCTCTGCATGACGCGCGGGCCGGCGCGGGCGCCAGCATTATCGCGAGCGCGACGAGGCTGGCGACCGCCCGCGCGCCGTCGTAGAAGAGCACGGCCGTTACGTTCCAGGTCTCGCCGCCGGCCTCGATCCTGTCGCCCGGCGCGACGCGAGCGAGCGCTTTGGGGTCGCCCGCCGGCTTGCGCCCGGGGAAGCGGTCGAGCCAGCCCACTCTATACCCTCCTATGTGATGGAAGCACCGCTGCGCCAAGTATAGACGGCGCGCCGCCTCCTACCAAGAAGCGCGTCTCGCGGCACGGGGTACTCATGACCGTGCACGGCCGCCATTGCCCCAGGGTCTCTCACATGCCATAGTCCGTTGCCGAGGGAGGGTTGTGGCGGGGAGGCTTCGGTGCCCTGGCCGAGGCGAGGGGAGCGGCGGTCGATCGAGCGTCCTGTGATTCCGACGCGCTCGAAGGCCTTGGCTGTCGGGAACGTGGTCAAGGCCCAGCAGAGGCGCTTGGAAGGAGACCCATGCACAAGGGGAATCCAGGAGGGATGTTCCGACGGCTAGCGGGTTGGGCAGTCGTCTGAAGCTCAATCGTACTTGTCGGATGTGGCTCGATGCAGAACACGCCCCAGCAAGATGCAACGATGGACGCCATGCGAGCGTGCGATCACTTTCCCGGAGTGTGGATTGATCGTGTGGAGGCTGATGGCAGGTACTGGGTCAAGCAGAACAACGACGGGAACTACAGATTGTTTCAAGACTGCGTGGCGAAGTACCGGGCGGATAGCTCTAAGGCCCAGTACGCGACCGCTCAGCCGAAGGATCTTGTGGTTCGGGCGTACGTCATTAAAGTGACGCCGCCGACCGGCACTCTCCAGACATTCCCCGAACCCGTGTCCCAATTCAAGGCGGATCAGCCTGCAACGTTCTTCTTGAATCTGTACAAGTCGGGGCGCACCCCGATGGGGAAATTCAAGTGGTACAAGCCTGACGGGACTCTGGCAGCGCAGCAGGATCGCGTGTTGCGTGATTCTACTGCCACCTCGACTCGGACATGGTTCACGCAAGTGCTACCATCCGTCAACGTCCAGGTGCCCGGTGAATGGCCCCTTGAGTTGACTATCGACGATCAGATCATCGCACGGTATCCATTCACAGTGACACCCTGACAAGGGGCAGGGGCGGCTACGCCGTAGTATCGTTGGTTTCGGGCGGGGTCCTCTAAGCTCAGCCGAGCCGACGGCTTACCATTCCCTTCTGCGACCACAGACCAGTAGTTCTTCAGCGTTGTGGCGCTAGCAGGCCCGCTCTGACCGAGAACTTGAGCCGGTCCACCTCAGCCCCGTCGATAGTGAGCCGGATTACATAGCGCCGCCCCGGCGTCCATGGGAGCGCCACGATCGGGACGGCGACAGGCATGTTGAACGAACTGCCGCGAACGCTGCCAGGCGGGCGGCCAAGCTCGAATGCTGAAGCTATCTTGACGGGTTGGTCTCCCGCGGGCGTTGGGACGACCAATGGCGCACCGTCTTCATCCTCCAGCGTGAATTCGATAGAGTGGCGTGCGTTGGTCTCCTCCCAATCAACCTCGACGAGCCCGGCGATCGCGAACGGCTGCGGTGCCGGGCCCGTCTCCGCCCACCCGCCGCCAAGAAGGAAGAGGAGGCCCTCGCGGACCTCAGCGCTATCGGCTAGGAGAATCTTAGCCTTCATGTACGGTGGCGACAGAGCTCCCGATCTGGATCTTCGGGCTTGGGTGAGGGAGAGTGTATGACGGAATTCTCGTGATGCTGCCGATGGACGCAGCCGTGGCCGTGCTCTTGGCGATGAATGGCGACTCCTCGAACGTGATACCGCCTATGAGTGTTTTCCCCTGGCGATACTGCTCGAAATACTTCCCCCGCACACCGCCCCGGATGTCGTACTCAGGACGCATATCCTGCCTGTCGTCACTGCCCTGACTCATATGTCCTCCGCTCATTGGGTGTGGCTAGGCGCGCGCCGAAAATGCGGATCACTTCTTCGCGATTCGTATGCAAAACTCCCACTAGGCGATTTTGGCTCGACAGCCCCGTAGTAAGCTCGCGCTCCTCATCGAAGGAATGGTCCGGATCAGGCACGGTTGTAGCCAGAGGGTCCCCGAATACTGAGCTGGCCTCTTCAAACGAAACCCCGTGCTTTGCGAGGTTTGAGGCTGCCTTCTCGGGATCCCAATCAAACCCCACGCGCCTCGCCGTCTCTGGTGCCCAGCAGATTCACAGCAGATCCGCCTACTTCAGTTCACCTTGAGGCCACACAATACTCCAGCATCTACGGCGCTCAGTCAATGCCCCTGCAGGGTGCACCTCAGACTGGTGGCGAACCCAAGCGGTTGTGACCGTCCTGCTCCTTGATCGCCACGCTATGCTCTCCGCGCGCCGTACCAGAACCGCCCCGCCGGCTGACCGGGGCGGCGCCCGGCGCTGCGCTTGACGACCTTCCGACGAGGCATCCAGGTCTGAGGCGAGGCGAGTCCGGCAGGGGCCCGCGCTACGCCTTCGGCTTCCAGTTCTTGAAGCGCTCGCGCAGGACCTTCTTGTCGAACTTGCCGACGGAGGTCTTGGGCACGGCGTCGATGAAGACGACCTCGTCGGGCAGCCACCACTTGGCGACACGCGGCGTGAGGTGGTCGAGGATCTCCTTCTCGGTCAGCTTGTCCTTGAACTCCGGCTTGGGCACGACGCAGGCGAGCGGCCGCTCCTGCCAGCGCTCGTGGGGCACCGCGATGACGGCCGCCTCGAGGACCTTCGGGTGGTCCATGATCGCGGTCTCCATGTCCACGCTCGAGATCCACTCGCCGCCCGACTTGATCAGGTCCTTGGTCCGGTCGGTGATCTGGACGTAGCCCTCGGAGTCGATGCTGGCCACGTCGCCGGTGCGGAACCAGCCGTCTTCGGTGAACTGCGCGGCGCCGGCCGGGTTGTTGTAGTAGCCACTGGTGATCCAGGGCCCGCGCACCTGGATCTCGCCCACGCTCTTGCCGTCCCATGGCTGGAGTCTGCCGCCCTCGTCGACGATCCGCATGTCCACGCCCGCCACCATCGCGCCCTGCTTGGCGCGGATGTTGTAGCGCTCCTCCTCGGGCAGGCTGTCCGTGTAGGAGCGGGGGCGGCACACGGTCCCGAGCGGCGACATCTCGGTCATGCCCCAGGCGTGGAGCATGTAGGCGCCGTACTTCTTGTCGAACAGCTCGATGAGGCTCTTGGGCGCCGCTGAGCCGCCGATGGGGATGCAGCGGATGGACGAGATGTCCCACTGCGGCTCTTTCTCGAGGATGGCCTGGATGGCGATCCACACCGTGGGGACGGCGCCGACCACGGTGACGCGCTCGTTGTGGACGATCTCGATGATGTCGCGCGGCTGGGGGTTGGGGCCGCCGAAGATCTGCGTGGAGCCGTTCATGACGCCGGCGAAGGGCACGCACCAGGCGTTGGCGTGGAACATCGGCACGATGTGCAGGATGACGTCGCGCTCGCAGATGCCGAGCACGTCCACCGTGGACGAGCCGAAGCAGTGCAGATAGATCCCGCGGTGGGTGTAGAGCACGCCCTTGGGGTGCCCGGTCGTGCCGGACGTGTAGCACATGCCCGCGGCGTCGGTCTCGTCCAGCTTCGGCCAGGCCTCAATCGGGTTCGCGTCAGCCACCAGCGCCTCGTAGTCGAGCGCGCCCGCGGGGATCTCGGCGGTCGGCGAGTCCTTCATGACGATCACGTGCTTGACGCTCTTGAGGTCCTTGCGGATGGGCTCGAGGAGGTGCCAGAGGCTCGCGTCCACGATCAGGACCTGGTCCTCGGCGTGGTTGATGATGTAGGTCAGGTCCTGGGCCGAGAGACGGATGTTGACGGTGTGCAGGACCATGCCCATCAAGGGCGCGGCGAAGTAGATCTCCATGTGCCGGTGCGAGTTCCACGCGAACGTCCCGACCCGGTCGCCCTTCTTGAGCCCGAGGCCCGCGAGCGCCGCCGAGAGCCGGCAGACGCGGTCCGCGTAGTCGCGGTAGGTGTAGCGCTGGAGCCCGAGCCCTGGCACGCGGGTGGCCATCGTCTTCCGGTGGAAGATCTTGCGCGCCCGCTCGAAGAACTGCGTGAGCGTCAGCGGGTAGTCCATGATCAGACCCTTCATTTGGCCATTTCCCCCAAGTCCTCCGACGTGGCACAGCGGAACCCGATGAAGTGGTGGCCGCGGGCGACGCCGCGATGCTCGTGGTAGCGGCGGAACGTCACGCGCAGTGTTTCGAGCGGATCGTCGTGGCTCGCTCCGCGCACCACGCGGCGGGCGAAGCGCCCGGCGGCCTCGCGCCCGTCACCCGCCACGTACGGGTAGGGGCGGTACTCGCTCGCCGTCCACTCTCTCACGTTGCCCAGCATGTCCTGGACGCGGTCGGGGCTCTCGCCTCCGGGCGTCGTCGCGCCCACGGGCGCCGTGGCGTTGTACGCGCGGCCGTAGATCGCGCGAGCGGGCGTCGGCGCCGCGTCGCCCCACGGGTAGCGGCGCTTGTCCGGGCCGCGCGCCGCCTTCTCCCACTCCGCTTCCGTCGGCAGGCGGCGGCCCTTCCAGAGGCAGTAGTCCCGCGCGCCGAACCAGCTCACTTCCACCGCCGGGTGATTCTCGAAGCCCGGATCGACCGCGTAGGGGCCCGCCGGTCCGCGCCCCGGCCCCCCGCGAACCGGCCCGTGGATTCGCACGTCCGCATCGTCCCAGTCGAAGTAGTCCTCGCCTTCGGAGCTCCTGGCGCCCCGGGCGTTGAGGAACCGGACGAATTCGGCGTTGGTCACTTTGTGACGATCGATCCAGAAGTCCCGGACGTACACCCGGTGGAGCGGCACCTCGTTCGGGTCATCGCTGTCGCTGCCCATCCAGAAGGCGCCGGCCTGGATGAGCATGATGCCGTCGGCGGCGGCGGCGCCCGGCAGGAAGGCCAGCGCCACGCCCAGCGCCACTCCCCGCGTCAACGCCGGCCGGCGTCGAACTCCTCGGCGACCTTCGCGTCGTTGTCGAGGAGCGCCTCCGCGTCGATCGTGGCGAAGTCCAGCACGCCCATGTCGGCGTAGGCCTTCTGGACGCGCTGGCCCCAGAGGCCGATGTCCTTCACGGTCGGCACGATGCGGGTGAAGAGGCGCGTCCGGAACTGGCGCATCTGGTCGGACTGCATGGTCGCCTGGACGCACTCTTCCACCGGAAGCCCGAGCGTCTCCCACACCTCGCGCTGGTTGAAGCGGTCGCGCATGTGGTAGCAGGCCTCGACCACGAACTCCTCGCGCTCGTCGCGCTCCCCGTCCGAGAGGTTCGGGTAGTAGTCGCGCAGCGCCAGGCGCCCGAAGGCGACGTGGCGGGCCTCGTCCTGCATGACGTAGGCGTTGACGGCCGCCGCGAGGGGGTTCTTCGCCGTGTCGCGGATGCGCTGGAAGGCCGCGAGCGCCAGGCCCTCGATCAGGATCTGCATGCCGAGGTAGGTCATGTCCCAGCGGCGGTCGCTGATCGTCTGCTCGAGGAGGGTCTTGAGACCGTGCGTGATCGGGTACGCCAGCTCGAACTTCTCGTGGAGGAGGCGCGCGTAGGCTTCGACGTGGCGCGCCTCGTCCATGACCTGGGTCGCTGCGTAGAACTTGGCGTCGACGCCGGGCACCGTCTGGACGATCTTGGCCGTGGCGATGAGCGCGCCCTGCTCGCCGTGCATGAACTGCGAGAGCGTCTGGGCCTGGAGGTTATGGCGGACGCGGACCCGCTCCTTCTCGGTGAGCCGCTCCCAGACTGGCGAGCCCCAGATCGGCACGGCCCGGTCGTCCAGCATCATCGGGTTCTCGGGGTCGAGGTCCTGGGACCAGTCGATGCGCGTGGCGGCGTCCCACTGCTGCTTCTTGCCCTTGTCGTAGAGGGCCAGGAGTTTCGCGTGCCCGTCCTCGTATTCCCAGTTGAGGATGGTCTCGTTCTGCCCCTCGAACTTCCACTGCGTCTGCTCGACCGGGATCTGGTAGCGATAGGTGCTCGACATGTCCTGGGGGAACCTCCGTGCCCTTGAATCCGGACGTTAAGCGGCCCGAGCCCGCGTGTCAACCCGGATTTGAGGTCGGGCGGCGCGCCACGGCGAGCAGGTGCGGGTGGATGCCAAGGAGCGCGGGCTCGCTTTCGACGGCCCAGGCGGCGGAGGGAGGTGGCGCAGGATGATCTCCTGGGTGCGCGCGAGCTCGATCAGCCCGTGGGTCCGGAAGAGACGCCGGGCCTCTCCCCCTCGGGCATAGTAGGCCTGCACCTCGCGCGCAATCGGTTCACTCATTCTGGGATTCCTTTCCTGGTCCCGCCAGTCTAAAGCATAGAGCCCATGCCTCACACGCTGGCCCAGCGCGTCCTCGTGCCTGCCGCATTCATCTTCCTCTGGAGCTCGGCCTATATCGTCGTCAGGCTGAGCCTGCCCGACATGTCGCCCATCGCCTCGCTGGCGCTCCGTTTCACGATCGCGACGGTCGTGCTCCTGGCGCTGGCGCGGGCTGTGGGTCAGCCGCCGGCCGTGCTCGGCCGCCGCTGGCCCCACTTTGTTGTGGCGGGGGCGCTCATGAACGGCATCTATCTCGCCACCGCCTACGTCACCCTCCAGTATCTCGCCGCGGGCACCATGGGGCTCCTCGCGGCGCTCAACCCTATGCTGACGGCCCTGCTCGGCTGGATCATCCTGGGCGAACGCATGCGGCTCGTCCAGTGGCTTGGGCTGACGCTGGGCGTGACGGGTGTCGTCCTCGTCGTGGGGGTCGCGCCGGTGCCCGGCCGGAGCGTCGCCGCGGCGCTCCTGGCCGTCGGCGGCATCGTCTGCTTCGCCGTCGGCAGCATCTACTTCCGCCGCTACTGCGGCGGTGGCGCGCTCGTGCCGGGCAACGCGGTCCAGATGGGCTCAGCCGCCGTCCTCTGCGCTGTCCTCGCGGCGACGGTGGAGTCGTTCCACGTCGCGTGGACCTGGCGGCTCATCGGCAGCACCCTCTACCTCGCGCTGGCCGTTTCGGTTGGGGCCATGGGGCTTTTCGGGCTCATGCTGCGCTCGCGCACCGCGGGCGTAGTGTCGAGCAATTTCTACGTCATCCCGGGGCTCACGGCCGTCCTCGCCTGGGTGGTTCTCGGCGAGACATTGACGGCGACGGCCATGCTGGGATTCCTCGTCTCCTCCGTCGGCGTGTGGCTGGCTCAGCGGGACGTCGCGTCTTGAGGCGCCCCTCCCTTTCAGGTATGGTGTCGCCATGAAGTCGCGCTGGCCATGAAGTCGCGCTGGGATGACGCCGCGGCGAAAAATCTCGACGCCCTCGACCTCCTCGTCTACGCCTCGCGGCTGATCGGCGCCGAGACCTCGCTCGTCGTGTGGGGCGGGGGAAACACGTCGATCAAGCGCGCCGAGCGTGACTATCGGGGGCGGGACGTCCGCGTGCTGCGCGTCAAGGGCTCGGGATCGGACCTCAAGAGCATCGAGAAGAAGCACTTCCCCGGCGTGCGCATGGACGACATCCTGGCGCTCCTCGAGCGCCGAGACATGGGCGACCAGGAGATGGTGGACTACCTGGCGCACGCCCTCCAGGAGCCGGCGAGCCCGCGGCCGTCCATCGAGACGCTGCTGCACGGCTTCCTGCCCGCCGAGGCGGTCATCCACACCCATGCCGACGCCATCGTCTCGCTCACGAACAACGATCGCGCGGCCGATGTCTTGCGCGAGGTCTACGGCGGCGACGTCATCGCGCTCCCGTACCGGCGCCCGGGCTTCCTGATCTCGCGCGAGGTCGCCGAGACGTTCGAGCGCCATCCCAAGGTCAAGGCGCTCCTGCTCGAGAAGCACGGGACGATTTGCTGGGGCGCCACGGTCAAGGAAGCGTATCTCTCGACGATGGAGCTGATCAGCCGGGCCGAGGAGGCCATCGCGCACCGGGCGAAAGGGCGCGCGCGCTTCGGCGGCGCCGCCGTGGCCGCCGCATCGCCCGAGGAGAGGCGGCGCGTCGCGCTGGCCGTGGCTCCCGCGCTGCGGGGGCTCCTCGGCAGAGACCGCCGTGGTGTCATGGCCTTCGACGACGCCCCCGACGTCCTCGAGTTCGCGTGTTCGAAAGAGGCGGCGCCGCTCTCGACGATCGGCCCCGCGACCCCTGACCACACCATTTACACCAAGCGGCTGCCCTGCTTCGCCCCGGTGGACGATCCGCGGGATCCCGCGGCGGTGACCGCCGCCATCAAGGCGTCCGTGGAACGTTTCGTCGCCGACTACACGTCGTACTTCAACGCCCACAACGCGGGCGGCGCGGCGCTGACCGACGCCTTCCCGCGGGTGATCACGGTGGCGGGGCTGGGGATGTTCACCACCGGCAAGGATCGCCGCACCGCCGGCATCGTCAACGACATCTACCACCACACGATCTCCGTCCTGGGCGCGGCGACGTCCTTCGGTAGCTACGTCTCGCTGACCGCCAAAGACGCGTTCGATGTCGAGTACTGGCCGCTCGAGCTCTACAAGCTCAGCCAGGCGCCTCCCGAAAAGGAGCTGGCGCGGCGCATCGCGCTCGTCACCGGCGGAGCCTCGGGCATCGGCCGGGCCGCGGCGCTCCGCCTTGCCGCCGAGGGGGCGCACGTCGTCGTAACCGACCTCGACGCCGCCGGGGCGCGCAAAGTGGCCGACGAAGTCGTCGCGGGCTCGGGAGCGGGACGGGCGATCGGCGTGGGGATGGACGTTTCGAATGAAGCGTCGGTGATTTCGGGCTTCGAGGAAGCCGTGCTGGCCTACGGCGGCCTCGACATCATCGTCTCGAACGCGGGCATCGCGCATTCCTCCCCCGTGGACCAGATGAGCCTCGCGGACTGGGAGCGCTCCTTCGCCGTCAACTCGACGGGCCACTTCCTCGTGGCGCGCGAGGGGATGCGCGTCCTCAAGGCGCAGGGGCTGGGCGGCGCCTTCGTCTTCGTCGCCACCAAGAACGTCATGTCGCCGGGCAAGGACTTCGCCGCGTACTCTGCCGCCAAGGCCGCCGAGGCGCAGCTGGCCAAGGTGCTGGCGTTGGAAGGCGGACCGCACGGCATCCGTTCCAACATCGTCAACCCGGACGCCGTCTTCCGCGACTCCAAGCTCTGGTCGGAGGACGTCCGGCGCGAGCGCGCCCGCGCCCAGGGCATCACGGTCGAGCAGCTCGAGGACTTCTACCGCAAGCGCAACATCCTGGCCGCGCCCATCCTGCCCGAGGATGTGGCGGAGGCCGTGCTCTTCCTCGCCTCCGACCGCTCGGCCAAGACCACGGGCTGCACCATCACGGTGGACGGCGGGGTCAAGGACGCCTTCCCGAGGTAACCCATGCCGCCCATCCGCTTCGGCGCCTTTCTCTCGCTGCACCCGCCCCAGGAGCAGTTCGCCATCGCGCGCCGCGTGGACGCGCTCGGCTTCGATTCGCTGTGGACCGGGGATCACGTCTCCTTTCACACCCCGCTCTACGAGTCGCTGACGCTCCTGGCCTCGTACGCCGGCATCACGAGCCGGGTCAAGCTCGGCGCGGGCGTCTACTTGCTCGCGCTCCGCCAGCCGACGGTGGCAGCCAAGATCACCTCGACCCTCGACGCCCTGTCGGGGGGGCGCCTCATCTTCGGCGTCGGTGTCGGCGGGGAGAACCCGAAGGAGTTCGAGGCCTGCGGCATTCCCCACAAGGAACGCGGCGCGCGCGTCACGGAAGGCATCGACGTCGTGCGCACGCTCTGGCGCGACTCGCCGGCCAGCTTCACGGGGCGCTTCACCCAATTCGAGGGCGTGAGCATAGATCCCAAGCCCGTCCAGAGGCCCGCGCCGCCCATCTGGATCGGTGGCCGCTCGGACGCGGCGCTCGCCCGCGCGGGGCGGCAGGGCGACGGCTGGATCTCCTACGTCGTCCAGGCGGAGCGCTACAAGCAGAGCCTCGCCAAGATCGAGGCGGCCGCGGCGATGGCGGGCCGCTCGCTCGAGGGCTTCACGAAGGCGCACCTGACCTTCATCACCGTCGGCAAGGACTACGAGAGCGCCGAGCGGGCGTGGGTCGAGCGGCTCTCGACGCGCTACGCCCAGGACTTCGCGCCGCTGGCGAAGAGGTACGGCATCATCGGCACGCCGGAGCAGTGCGCGGAGCAGCTCCAGCGCTTCATCGAGGCCGGCTGCTCCTACTTCGTCCTCAACGCGATCTGCGCCGCCGCCGCCGAGGCCGAGCAGATCGAGACGTACGCCGCCGAACTCTTCCCGAAGTTCCGGGGGCGGTAGTTGGCTGCCAAGCCACGGGAGTGCCGGGCGGAGGTTGCCGGCATCCGCTGGCCGCGCCCCGAAGTGATCGAAGTGGATCTCCGCATGGTCGAGCCGGACGCGCTCGACTTCGATGCGGGGCAGTGGATCTCAGTGCCCTTCGGCCCCAAGACCGTGCGCGCCTGGACTATCCTGTCGTCGCCCACGCGCAAGCGGACGATCACGCTGGCCGTGGACGTCGCGCCCGGGGGCATGGGGTCCCAGTGGCTGCGGGCGCTCAAGCCCGGCGATCCGGTGGAGTTCAAGGGGCCGACGGGAGGCTTCACCTTCAACCGCGCCGACCCGCGCCGCGCCGTCTTCGTCGCCGAGGAGATCGGCATCGTGCCGGTGCGGTCGATCCTTGCCAATCTCTACGAGACGGGCTACGGCCGCCAGACCATCCTGATTTACTGGGCGCGCGACCCCTCGTGGCTCCTCTACGACGCCGAGTTCCGCTCCCTCGCGCGGCGCTACCCCGGCTTCACTTACGTGGCGGCGGTGCGCGCGGCGCCCGCGGGCTGGCGCGGCGAGTCGGGCGAGGCCGCCGCCGTCGTGGACCGGCTCGTCCACAGCGTGGACAAGCTCGTGGTCTATGTCTGCGGCGGCGGCGACACGGTCAACGCCGTCCGCGACGCCCTCGTCACGAAAGGCATGGACCGCAAGAGCGTCAAGTGGGAGAAGTTCTGGTAGGAGGCGAGGAATACCCATGGCGGATCTGAACGGCGGGCACTTGGTGGCGCGGACGCTCAAGCAGGCGGGCGTCGGCCACATCTTCACGCTCTGCGGCGGGCACATCCTGCCGATCTATGACGGCTGCATTACCGAGGGTGTCGAGGTGGTGGACGTGCGCCACGAGCAGGCGGCGGCGCACGCGGGCGACGCCTACGCGCGGCTGACGCGCAACATCGGCGTGGCCGCCGTGACGGCGGGGCCCGGCGTGACCGACGCGGTGACGGGAGTCGCCAACGCGTACTCGGCGCGGAGCCCTCTGCTCCTGATCGGCGGCGCGGCGCCGCTCGGGCTGCGCGGGCTCGGCTCGCTCCAGGAAGTCGAGCAGGTTGATCTCCTCAAGCCGATCACCAAGGGCTCGTGGACGGTCTCCGAGACCCGCCAGATACCGGAAGTCTTGACGACGGCCATCCGCACCGCGCTGACCGGCAGGCCGGGTCCGGTCTTCGTCGAGATCCCCGTGGATCTCCTGATGACCATGGTCGAGGATCGTTTTGCGCCCATCCCGACGGGGTATGTCCATCGCCGGCCGCTCGCGCCCGATGCGGAGTCGGTCCAGAAGCTCGCCGATCTCTTGTCGAAGGCCGAGCGGCCCATCGTCATGGCGGGGAGTGGTGTCTACTGGGATGACGCGGCGGCGGATCTCGCGGCTTTCGCGGAGGCCGCCGGCGTACCCGTCTTCATGAACGGCGCCGGACGCGGGTCCCTTCCCGCGGGACATCCGCTCGGCTTCTCACAGGCGCGCGGCTTCGCGCTGGGGCAGGCGGACTTCGTCCTCGTCCTCGGCACACCGCTCGATTTCCGTCTGGGCTATGGCCGGCCGCCGTCCTTCGCTGAACACGTCAAGGTGGTGATGGTGGACTGTGATCCTGTCGAGCTGGGGCGCAACCGGCCTCTCGAGCTTGGGCTCGCGTCTCACATCGGGCTCACGCTGCGAGGAGCGAAGGAGGCGCTTTCGAAGAACGTGGCAGGGCGCTTCGAGGCGTGGCGGCAGGCCGTCAAGAAGAAAGAGACTGAGAGCCAGGAGCGGCTCATGGCGGAGCGGCTCTCCGACAGCGTGCCCATCAGCCACTACCGCCTCGGCCACGAGCTGGCCGCCGTCGTCGATGCGCAGACCACGGTCGTCGGCGACGGGGGCGACGTGGTCGGCTGCGCGTCGAAGATCGTCTCGCTCCAGCGCCCGGGGCAGTGGCTCGACCCGGGGCCGTTCGGGTGCCTGGGTGTGGGGCCGTCCTTCGCCATCGCCGCCAAACTGCTGCGCCCGGCGGAGCGCGTGCTGCTGATCGCGGGCGACGGCGCGTTCGGGCTGAACGGCATGGAGATGGAGACGGCCGTGCGCTTCAAGCTGCCGATGACGGTGGTGATCGGCAACGACGGTGGCTGGGGGCAGATCCGCAACCCGCAGCTCTCCTTCTTCGGCGCCGAACGCCAGGTGGCGACCTCGCTGCCCTTCACGCGCTTCGACCAGATGGTGGAAGCGCTCGGCGGCAAGGGCGTGCAGGTGACCGAGCCGAAGCAGCTCCGCCCCGCGCTCGATCGCGCCATGGGCTCGGGCGAGGTCTTCTGCATCAACGTGGTGCTGGACCCCGGCGCCTACCGCCGCGGCGGCCAGGTCTCGATGGCCATCTGATGCCGCGGACCGCCTCCCCCTCACCCTGGCCCTCTCCCCCCTCGAAGGTGGAGAGGGGACCTGTTTGATTCCCTCTCCCTCTTGGGAGGGAGAGGGAAGGGTGAGGGTGGGGCGTTCTTGAAGATCACCTTTCTCGCGCCGCATATCCGCATCGCCGGCGGCGTGCGCGCCATCCTGACCTACGCGGATCGCCTCACCGGGCGCGGCCACGACGTCACCGTGGTGGTGCCCGCCAAGCAGCCCTGGCTCGTCTGGTGGCGCAATGTCCGCGGGCAGGGGCCGGACTGGATCCCGGGCTTCCGCGCCCGCGTGCGCTGGGTGGCGGAGTGGGATCCCGCGCGTCTACCGCATGCCGACGCGCTCATCGCCACGGCGTGGCAGTCGGCCGATGCCGTCGCGCGGGCGTCCGCGAGCGCCGGCGCCAAGTTCTACTTCGTCCAGCACTACGAAAGCCTCTACCACGGGGACCCCGCTCGGGTGGACGCGACCTACGCGCTGCCGCTCAAGAAGATCGTCATCTCCACGTGGCTCAAGGACATCATGCGGGAGCGCTTCGCGAGCGCGGCCGACGTCCTGGTTACTCCCGTGGACCGCGAGCTCTTCCGTCCGGTCGAAGGCGCACGGTCGGACGACGCCCTCCGCGTGCTCATGCTCCACCACGACTACGCGTGGAAGGGCGTGCGCGAAGGGCTCGAGGCTGTCGCGGCGGTCAAGGTGCGGCACTCTTCCGTCCTGCTGGTGGGCTTCGGTGTCAAGCGCCCGCGCGAGGCGCTGCCGTACGACGAGTTCCACGAGAACCTGCCTCAGGAACGCCTCGCGTGGCTCTACAGCCGGTGTCCCATCTATCTCTGCCCGTCCTGGGACGAGGGGCTCGGCATGCCGCCTATGGAGGCCATGGCCTGCGGCGCCGCGCTCGTCACCTTCGACAACGGCGGCTGCCGCGACTATGCGAAGGACGGCGAGACCGCGCTGGTGGCGCCGCGGTGCGATGTGGCCGCGCTGGCCCAGGTGCTCGAGCGCATGGTGACCGACGCCGCGCTCCGCGAGCGCCTCGCCCGCCAGGGCCGAGCCTTCGTCACGTCACGCTTCGACTGGGACCGCGCCGCGGAGCGGCTCGAGGGCATCCTCCGCTCCAGAGGCAGCCATGAGGCCCCTTGAAAGCCACCCTCGTGCCGAATATCGTCAGCACACGAGCTTACCCAACGACGAGGAGGACGCTGCCATGACCGCCGCCGACCGTTACACGAAAGCCGTGCTTCCCGTCATCGCCTTTGCCTTGATCGCCATCGCCGGCCATCTCTGGATGGGGCAGCTCCGGCCGCGCGATGCCCATGCGCAGACGGCCGCCCCCAAGTACGAGATGAGCGTGCCTAAGGGCTGGGGCAAGCTGGTGTCCTTCTCCAACAACAACTTGCTGGTCGAAGCCCCTGATGGGACCTACCGGCGGCCGGCGGGGTCAGGTCTTGCAATCCGACATCAGGTCCCGGCGAACCATCGCTTACCCCGGTGGCGTCCCGAGGCAAATGTAGGAATGCAAGACCTGACCCCGATCTAAGCTAGCCCTTGAACCAGTCGCGCAGCGGCTTGACGACCGCGCCCGCCTTGACGAGCCCTTCGCGCACCGCCGCAACGATCTTGTCCGCGCCCGGGCTGTCGCCGTGGATGCAGATGGTGTCCACCTTGGCGCTGATGGTCTTGCCCGTGATCGTCTTGACCTTCTGCTCCATCACCATCCGCACCGCCTGTTCGGCGGCCTTTGACGGATCGGAGACGAGCGCGTCCTTACCGAGCTTGCGCGAGACGAGCTGGCCGTCGTCGGCGTAGACGCGGTCCGCGAAGCCCTCGGCGGCGACGCGCACCTTGGTCTTGCGCGCTTCGGCGTCGTACTTGGTCATCGCCATGACCATGAGGATCAGGTTCGGGTCGAGCTCCAGCACCTGCTCGGCCGAGGCGCGGCCCAGCTCCAGGTTCTCCTCGAACATGTGGTACTGGATGCCGTGGGCCTTGACGTGCTGGAGCGTGGTGCCCGCCGCCTTGACGAAGGCGCCGAGCGCGCCGACTTGATACCGGTGGATGTCCTTGATCTCCTGCGGCGACACTTCCATCCGCCTGCGGCCGAAGCCCATGAGGTCGGGCAGGCCGGGGTGGGCGCCGATCGCCACGCCGTGCTTGAGCGCCAGCTCGACCGTCTTCCGCATCACGTGGGGGTCGCCCCCGTGGAAGCCGCAGGCGATGTTGGCGGACGTGATGTGGGGCATGACGCCCTCGTCGTTGCCGAGGGTCCAGCGGCCGTAGCTCTCGCCCATGTCGCAGTTGATGTCGATGTACGTGGTCATAGCTTTGGCAAGACCTCCTTGGCGATTCGCTCCACCTGCTCGGGTTCGTATCGGTACGGGATGAGGATAATCCGGTTCACGCCGGTTTGCACGTGGGCGCGCAGCTGCGCGACGCACTCCTCCGGCGAGCCGTGGATGGCGTGTTCGATGGTGGACTCGCTCCAGGCCGCCGTGTCCCACTCTGTCGAGAGCCAGTGGCGCATGTCCTTCTCGGTCTCGGCGCGATTCTTGCCGATGTAGATCGCGAGCTGGTTGGTCGCCGTGAGCTTCGACGGATCGCGGCCGGCTTCTCTCGCGAAGGCCTGGACCTTCTGCCAGGACTTGGTGAAGCTCTCGGGCGTGTAGAAATAGGTCAGCCAGCCGTCGCCCACCGTGCCCGCGCGCTTGAGCACGGCGTCCACGTAGCCGCCGATGAGGACGGGCGGCCGCGGGCGCTGGGCGGTGCGGGGCACCAGGACCACCTCGCGCAGGTTGAACTCGTCGACCTTGAGCGTGACGCGTTCGTCGGTCCAGAGACGGAGGAGGATGTCCAGGTTGCGCTCGAAGATTCTGCCGCGCTGCTTGAAGGGCACGCCGACCGCGTCGAACTCGCGCGCGTACCAGCCCGCGGCCACGCCCAGGATCAGCCTGCCCCCTGAGATGACGTCGAGGCTGCCGAGCGCCTTCGCGGCGACCACGGGGTTGCGGAGCGGCAGGACCAGCACGCCCGTGCCGAGCTTGATCGTGCTGGTGCGCGCGGCGATGGCGCCGAGCGTGGTGATGGCGTCGATGATGGGGAATGAAGGCTCGACGCCGAGGAGGACGTGGTCCCACGCCCAGAGCGACTCGAAGCCGAGCGCCTCGGCGCGCTCGGCGTAGGCGTAGAGCGCCTTGACGTCCGGCACTTCACCGGGGCCGACGAAGTTCCTGATGGCAAGACCGAATTGGGTCACGTCGCTCCTGTCTTTTCCCACCCTCACCCTAGCCCTCTCCCTCCCAGGAGGGAGAGGGGATCAGAGTTCCCTCTCCCCTCAGGGGAGAGGGCAGGGTGAGGGGTGGTGTGAGGGGTGGGCTCACAGAAACTGCCGCGCGGGGTCGAGCATGCGGAGGATGCCGAACTCTTCGTCGCTCGGCGGCTTGGTCGTGGTGAGCTGATCGGCGACCAGCACCTCGAAGCCGGTGGCGGCCTTGACGTCGTCCACGCTGACGCCGGGGTGCAGCGCCTCGAGCCTCATCCGGCGGCTCTCCGGCTCGAAGCCGAAGAGGCCGAGCGTTGTCACCACGCGCGAGACGCCGCCGAAGAGGAGCCCGCTCGCCCGACGGCTGTCGCCGCCGGTGAGCCAGCCCGGGCTCGTGATGAAGTCCACGGTTTCCGAGAAGCGGCGCTTCTCGTGGACGGTCAGGATGATGACCGCGCGGCAGAGCGAGATGATGTCGTTGGCGCCGCCGGTGCCGGGGAGGCGCACCTTCGGGCGGTCGTAGCTTCCGCCGATGGCGCTGGTGTTCAAGTTGCCGTAGCGGTCGATCTGGGCGCCGCCGATGAAGCCCACGTCGAGGAAGCCGCGCTGGGCCAGCAGGAAAGCATCGGTGATGCCCGGCAGCATCTGGGCGCGGTAGGCCGCGCGCATCTCGTTGGTCGAGATGGGCAGAGAGCCCGGCTTCCACTTGGGCCCGACGATGCCGCCCTCGATGACCATGGTCAGCCCAGGAGCATGCATGCGCTGGGCGAGCCCCGAGGCCATCATGGGCGCGCCGACCCCGGCGAAGACCGTGGTGTTGTCCTTGAGCTCGCGGGCGCCCATCACCGCGAGCAGCTCGTTGGCCGTGACGCCGTTCAGGGCGCTGCTCACGTCACCAGCTCCCTGCCGCGCCGGCTCGCGTCCGCCAGCGCGGCCTCGGCGAAGAGCGCGAGGTAGTCGGCGTGGGTCCGGGGCCGGTAGACGTAGCGCTCGAGGTAGTCCTGGACCCCCGCCGCGCCGCGCTGGTTGATGCCGTCCACGTAAACGCTGAAGTGCTCGGGCTCGGCGTCGTAGAGGCCGTAGCACTCATGCGGGTAGGACCCGTACGGCACGTGGACGAGCGCGTCCACGATGAAGCCGGGGATGACGGTCCGGTCCGGGTGAAGGCGGATCTCTTCCTCGGGCACGATCTCCTCGGCCGTGACGAGCACTGTTGCCGCGGCTTTCGCGATGTCGGCGTCCATGTGCGGATAGCCGTCGATCTGGCAGTTGCCGAAGCGGTCGGCCCGGTGCACGTGGAGCATCGCGACATCCGGGAACAGGGCCGGGACCGCGAGGAGCTTCTGCCCTGTGTACGGGCAGTCGATGGTCTTGGAGCCGCCTACGTCCACGAGCCCGGAGCCGAGCATCGTGAGCGAGGGGAGGAAGGGCACCCCCATCGCCGCCGCGCGGAAGCGGAGCCCCAGCGCCAGGTGGCTCCACTCTTCCATCGGCACGCGCCCCGACTCGACGTACTCGCGGACGATCTTCGAGAGCCCCCACGGCAGCCCGATGCCCATCCACGACGTCACGACCTTGTCCACGGCGCCCGCGACAATGCACCACTCGCCCTCGTAGCACATGAGGTTGCGCGAGATGGTGAGCCCCGTGGGGCGCCGGCGAAGGAGCGCACGGATGAGCGCGAGCGGCGTGCGGGAGAAGAGACAGCCGCCGAACGCCAGGGAGTCGCCGTCCTTCACCCGCGCGACGGCCTCGTCGAGGGTGGTCAGCTTCTCCCCGGCGGACTTGGGCTTCGCTTCAAGGCGCAGGCGGGCCGCCTGGAAGTCGTACTCGCGCCGGGAGATCGTCACCCGATGATCTCCCAGGTCTTCTGGTAGCGGTCGAGCTGCTCCACCGTGTACGGGTCGAGCGGGTGCTCCCGCTCGGGGATGTCCACGTGTTTGTCCTCGCCGCAGAGCGGCGTCGTGAAGTAGCGTTGGCCGGTGTCGTTGATGATGGTCACGATGGACGGAAGCTCTGAGTGCTTGCGCGCGAGCTTAAGCGCTGCGGCCACGTTGCAGCCGCTCGAGATGCCGCAGAAGATGCCTTCTTCCCTGGCGAGGCGGCGGGCGATGGCGACGCTCTCGTCGGTCGTGGTGGTGATGACGCCGGTCAGGAGCGAGACGTCGAGGTTCTTCGGCACGAAGCCGTCGCCGATTCCTTCGATGCCGTGGTGCCCCCACGCGCGCGTCGAGAGCAGCGCGCACTCGGCCGGCTCGACTGCGTACAGACGCACCGCCGGGTCATGCCGGCGCAGATATCGGCCGACGCCCGTGAGGAGCCCGCCGGAGCCCTGCGAATCCACGAAGGCGCCGATCCGGCCGTCCATCTGCTCGCGGATCTCCGGCCCTGTCGTGAGGATGTGCGCTTCGACGTTGTCGGCGTTGTCGAACTGGCCCGGCACCCAGTAGCGCGCGGGGTCTGCGGCGCGGATCTCCTGGAGGCGCCGGAGGGAGAGGTCCACGTCGCTCTCGCCGCCCTTGGTGAAGATCAGCTCGGCGCCGTAGGCGCGCATGATCTTCTTGCGCTCTTCGCTCATGCCCTCGGGCATCACGATGGTGCAGGCGTAGCCCTTGACGGCGGCGACCCAGGAGCAGGCGATGCCCGCGTTCCCCGTCGAGCACTCGAGCACGCTCATGCCGGATCGGAGATCTCCTCGCGCCTCGGCCCGCTCGAACATGTGGAGATAGATCCGGTCCTTGAGGCTGCCCGTCGCGCCGTACCACTCGACCTTGACGTAGATCGCGGGCTTGACGTCCAGGGTGATGCGGTTCAGCCGGACGAGAGGCGTGCGCCCCACGGCGTGCGCGATCGAGGGCAAGGCGCGCGCGTAGCGGGACCACTCTGGCGACGTCATAGGGTCGGGCGACGTCATAGGGGCAGAAGTCTAGCACTTCTCCCGGAAGGCGCGGTATCGTAATCACATGCTGAACCGCAAGTTCGCCGACCTGCGTCACTCGCCCAGGCTCGATCCCCGCGTCCTCAGCTACGACGCGAAGTCCTTCGTCCCTCGGGGTCAGGTCTTGAATTACGACATCGGGCCCCGGCCATCGCCGGCCCGCCGGGTGGAATCGGTGCGGGAATGCATGAATGCAAGACCTGACCCCAGGAGAGAAGGAGGGCGGCGATGAGTAGAGGGCGGCTGAACGGGATCGAGATCGACTTTGCGGTATCCGGGAGCGGGCCGGCCGTGCTGCTGAGCCACGGCTACTCCGCCACGCGCCGCATGTGGGACGGCCAGCACCGCGCTCTCGAGGATGGCTACCAGGTCATCAGCTGGAGCATGCGCGGGCACGGGCAGACCGAGAGCCCTGCCGATCCTTCGAGGTATTCGGCTGACCTGACTATTGCCGACATGGAGGCGCTCCTCCGGCACCTGAACGTCCAACGAGCGGTGATCGGCGGTCTCTCGCTGGGCGGCTACGCCTCGCTCGGCTTCTACCTCGCCCATCCGGAGATGGTCCGCGCGCTCGCCATCTGCGATTCAGGCCCCGGCTACCGGAACGCGGAGGCGCGCGCCGCCTGGAACCAGCGGGCCCATGAGCGCGCGGCCGAGCTCGAGGCGCGCGGGCTGGACGCTCTCAGCGGGTGCAGTCGGGAGATGCGCGAAGCGATGGGCGAGCACCGCTCGGCGCAAGGCCTGGCCCACGCGGCCCGCGGCATGCTGGCCCAGGAGGGCTCACACGTGATCGACGCGCTCGCGGCCATCCGGGTGCCGACGCTGATCATCGTGGGCGACCAGGACCAGCCCTTCCTCACCCCCTGCGAGTACATGGCGAAGAAGATCCCCGGCGCGAGGCTCGAGGTGATCGCCGGCGCGGGACACTCGTCGAATCTCGATCAGCCGGAAGCGTTCAACCGGGTGCTGCGCGACTTCCTCGACAATCTCCCGGCCGCGTAGGTCAGACGCCCGTTCCGAAGCCTCCCGCCGTCCGCACGGTGGCGCCTTCGCCCATGTGCATGGCGGAGTGCATGACGATGATGCCGCTCAGTACGGCGCGGCGCGGGCGGCCGGTGAAGGCCTTGACGAGCGCCTCGGTGCGATCACCGAAGCACCCAAGCGTTCCGGCCCGCTCGACCGCGGCGGCCTCGATATTGCCCTCCCAATCCTTCGGACCGTAGGCGCTCACGATCTCGCGGGTGCGCCGCCCCACGGCGTCGCGGTAGTCCCGCAGCGCGGCGATGTCTACCTTCGCGGTCAGCTCCGACACCTGCGGCTTGGTCATGCCGATGCCGAAATCGCGGTTCGGGATCTTCAGGCGCGGCAGCCACCCCTCGTCGAGCACCTGGCTGCGGCCATTGATCACGATGTTGGCCATGATGTCCTCGGCACGGCTGATATGCCACATGAGCCATGCCAGCGAGTTCAGGTCCTCGCGCGGGCGCACCCGCATCTGGTCGTCGGTCAGGCCGCTGAAGGTCCGCTCGGCCATCGACGTCTTGTTGCCCCCGACGGCGGCCGAATGCACTCCGCTGTGCTCTTCGAGGAGAAGATCGCGCGCATCCATTCTGGTCAGTCCCTCCTGATCGGGTTCTACTGCCTCACGGCGGGATCGCCGAGTGGGGCAGAGCGTACCACCGCGGTCAATGTGGCGCTCTCGTCTTCACGCGGTGGAACGGGCGGCGCGGATCTTGTCGAGGACGGGCAGGATGTATTCGCGGAAACGCGCCGGATCTTCGCTCATCGGGAAATGCCCGAGTCCTTCCATGATCGCCGCCTCGGTGCCCTTGATCTTGGCGGCCGTGCGCAGCGTGTCTTCTGGCGTGCAGGAGAAATCGTAGCTGCCCGTGAGGAGATGGACGGGGCAGGCGCGGGTGTCGATTCCGGCGACCCGATCGCGGAAGTCCGAGTCCACGCGGTAGAAGTAGAGGTCGCCCTTGAAGACGCCGGGGCCGCTCTGCATGTAGCCCCAGAGCGTCTCCCAGCGGTGCTCGTGGGGAGCCGGCGCGCCGACGAGGCCTGAGACCAGCGCGGCGCAGACCTCGCCCCCGTGGACATCGGGGCGGTGGAGCCACTCCGTGTCGTACCAGGGCGTCTGGTGGTCGGCCGCCTCGAGACCGATGACCGCGCCCAGGTCGGCCGCGTGGTCCAGGGCCAGCTGGAGGACGATGCGGCCGCCCATCGAGCAGCCCATGACCACGGGCCGGTCGAGGTCGAGCGCGCGGCTGAACGCCATGACGGCCTCGACGTAGGCCGCCGTCGTCAGCCTGTACTCTTCGTTTTCCCAGCCGACGGGCGGCGTGGACTTGCCGTGCCACGGCAGGTCGAACGCGATGACGCGGAAGTGATCCGTCACCGCCGCATCGTTCATCAGGTGGCGGAATTGCCTGCCGTCCGAGCCGGCGGTGTGGAGACAGAGCAGGGGAATGCCGCCGCCGGCCTCCTCGAAATAGACGCGGCAGTGGCGGCCGCCGAGCGTCAAGTGCACGTACCGTCCGGCTATCGGTTCGATCCGCGCGGCCATCTCAGGCGCTCCTCGCGAGGCGTCGCGGCGTCTCGAGGACTTCCTTCACGTAGCGGAGGTTGGCCATGAGGGGCAGGAGGTCGCCCTCGATGCGCGCGTGGCCGAAGCGCGTCAGGGCGAAGAGGTCGTGGTACCCCGGACGAGGCACGGGCTGCCAGAACTCTCGCCACGCCTCCGCGCTCGCGCGTATGGCGAAGCGCCACGGGCGCGCGGCCGCCGGGCCGCGCGTCACCGAGGCGATGCGGCCGTCCTGCACGGAGATGTGGAAGGGCTCGTCCCCTACCTCGACCAGGAAGTCCGTCGTGAGGAACCGGCCGCGGCGCACGAGCGCCGCGTCGGCGTTCACCAGCTCGAATAGCCGCTCGATCATCGTAGGCTCCTCTCTCGTTGAACCTGTCCCCCGGCGACTGCTATCATACGGCGGCTCACCAAGGAGGGAGTCGCGCTCATGCTCAAGCAGCCCTCACCCGAGTACCGCGGGTTCCGCGCCGGCGGCATCAGGCTCCGCGAAGAGATGCTCCCGCAGCTCGGCAAGCTGGCCGCCGGCCGCTCGCGCCTCATGTTCCACGCGCTCCACGCCTTTGACAAGGCGCAGGCCGTCATGCTGACCGAGGAGGGCCTGCTCCGGCGCGAGCACGGCAAGGCCATCCTCGAAGCGCTCCGCCGCATGGAAAAGGACGGTGTCGAGGAGGCGCGGACGAAGTCGGGCGGCGGGCTTCACTCGGGCGAGCAGTACCTGATCCGCGCGCTCGGCGAGGAGATCGGCGGACGGCTCCACCTCGGGCGCAGCTCGGGCGATCTCTCCTCGGTCGGCATCAACACCCTCCAGCGGGAGAAGGTGCTGCGGATCCTCGAAGGCGTCAACACGCTGCGCCGCGTGCTGATCGGGCTCGCTCGGCAGCACACGGACACGATCCTCCCCGGGTACAGCTTCGGCCAGCACGCCCAGCCCATGACGCTCGCGCATCTCCTCTTGTCCTGGGCGGCCAACCTCGGGCGCGACTTCGAGCGCCTCCACGGCGTGTACGGGCGCGTCAACACGAGCCCGGCCGGCGCCGCCATCATGGTCGGCTCGGACTTCCCGCTCAATCGCGAGCGGACGGCCGAGCTTCTGGGCTTCGACTCGATCCACGAGAACATGGCCGACGCGATCCTGGAGCTGAACGCGGACGACAGCCTGGACGTGCCGATGGCCGTGGCCCTCCTCTATCACACACTGGCGAAGTGGGCCGACGACCTGATTCTCTGGAGCACGAGCGAGTTCGGCTTCGTGGACATTCCCGACCGCTTCTGCAACACGTCCAGCATCATGACGCAGAAGAAAAACGTCATCGGCCCCGCCGAGGTCAAGGGCGCCTCTGCCGAGGCGATAGGCTGCGTCGTCACCGCCTATCACGCGCTCAAGGGGCCGACCGGCCTGCCCATCACGGAGCGCTACTACGCCCTCGAGGCGCTCTGGCGCGTCTCCGACAATTGCGCGAGGGACCTCGACTGGTTCTGCGAGCTGCTGCCGGCGCTCGGGATCCGTACTGAGCACATGCGCGAGCAGGCATGGCGCCACTGGGCGACGGCGACCGATCTCGCCGGCGCGCTCTGCCGCGAGCGGGACCTGCCCTGGCGCACGGCGCACCAGATCGTCGGCATCCTCGTCCGTCTCTGCGAAGACAGGGGAGTCGGGCCCGACGGCGTGACGCCCGCCCTCCTGGACGAGGCGGCCGTCGCCTACCACGGCAAGCCGGCAGGCCTCGACGCCGCGCAGATCAAGACGGCCCTCGACCCGGGCCGCTTCGTCGCCGCGCGCACGATGCGGGGCGGGCCCGCGCCCGCCGAATCGCTGCGCCAGGCGGCCTTCTTCGAGGACGGCCTCAAGGCCGACGAGGCGACCGTGGCCTCTATCAATGCGCGGCTGGCCGCGGCCGCGCGCACGCTCGAGGCCGCCATTGACGCGATCATCGGAGGCTAAGTCCATGCTCAAGCTCGTCTTGTCGTTGCTGCTGGCAGCGCTGCCTGGCGCCGCGCAGGCGCAGACGCCGGTCCGCGGCGGCACGGTCGTGCAGGCTATCGGCGCGGACCCGCCGACGATGAACCCGGGCACCACGACGGACACCCAGGCGTGGGCGCTCATGGGCAAGCTCTTCAATGGGCTGACGCATCTCGACAACGAGTACCGGAACCATCCGGACCTCGCCGAGTCGTGGACGGTCAGCGTCGACGGGCTCACGTATACCTTCAAGCTCCGTCGCGACGTCAAGTGGCACGACGGCAAGCCTTTTACGTCGGAGGACGTCAAGTTCACCTATACCGAGGTGCTGCCGAAATACCATCCGGTCGGCCGCCTGTCCTATTCGCTGGTCGCGGCAGTCGAGACCCCCGACCCGTACACGGCGGTGGTCAAGCTCAAGGCGCCCTTCGGCCCCTTCGTCTTCATGACCGCGCTGAATACCGGGGCCATCGTGCCCAAGCATCTCCTCGCGGGCCAGGACTTCACGACGGCGGAATTCAACCGCAAGCCCGTCGGCACCGGGCCGTTCAAGATCGCGGAGGCGGTCAAGGGCAGCCACTACGTCCTCGAGCGCAACCCCGACTACTTCAAGAAGGGCCAGCCCTATCTCGATCGCGTCGTGCTGCGCGTGATGCCGAACCCGGCCTCCCGTGTGCTCGCCTTCGAGAAGGGCGAGGTGGACGTGCTCTACTCCTTCTGGCTTCCGGTGGAGCAGGCGGGGCGGTTGAAAGCGATGCCTGGCGTGGTCGTGAAGGAGTACATGCTCTTCCCCGAAGTGGTCACACTCTTCTTCAACCAAAAGGAGTCGAAGCCGCTCGAGGACCTCCGCGTGCGCCAGGCCATCGCGCATGCGATCGACAAGAAGTTTCTCGTGGAGAAGGGCTACTTCGGCCAGGGCCGCCCGGCGATCAGCCCGATCCCGTCAACCCTCGCCTGGGCGCACAACCCCAAGGTGCCGATCTACGCCTATGACCCGGCCAAGGCCGCCGCGATCCTCGACGAGGCGGGCTATCCCAAGGGGGCGAACGGTGAGCGCTTGACGCTCCGCTTCGTCTACGACCCCGCCAACTCGGCCGCGAACAAGGCCTCCGAGGTGGTTGCCCAGCAGCTCCGCTCCGTCGGCATCAACGTTAAGCAAATGCCCATGGAGCGCTCCCTGATGCTCGACAGGGTTTATAAGAACTACGACTTCGACATCCACATCCACAACTACACGACGTACGGCGACCCGGGGATCGGCGTCGCGCGCATGTATGTCTGCGACAATATCAGGCCGGCCCCGTTCGCCAATGTCTCGCGGTACTGCAATCCTAAGCTGGACGAGATCTTCCGCCAGGCAGCCTCCGCGACGACCCAGGCGGAGCGCGCGAAATACTACTTTGCGGCGCAGGAGATTCTCATGCGCGACCTGCCCGTCATTCCGCTCTTCGAGTACGGCGATACGAACGTCGCGCGGGGGCGGGTCCAGAGCATCTTCAAGAGCCATTCGGCCCACGAGCGCTGGGACCAGGTGTGGGTGAGTGACGGGAAGTAGCCCGACGTTGCCCACGGTCTCGGAATCGCTGGCTCGCTGGGTCGCCGCGCTCGCATTCGAGCGCCTGCCGGCGGACGTGGTCAGGATGGCGCGCCGCTGCCTGCTCGATACGCTCGGCTGCGCGCTCCAGGGGTCGACCACTCCCGAAGCGGTGTTGCTCCGCCAGGTCCGTGACGACCTCGGCGGCACTGGTCCCTGCACGGTGTGGGGTATGCCGGGCTGCGCGGCGCCGCAGGCCGCGGCGCTTCTGAACGGCACCCACGCCCACCTCCGCGAGCTCGACGATATCGGCGGCGGCGGACACGCGGGCGCCTGCCAGGTGTCGGCGGCCATGGGCGCCGCTGAGCTGACGGGCGCCGACGGGAAAGCCGTGCTGCTCGGCTTGGTCGCCGGCCACGAGATCGCGTCGCGCCTTACGGATGCCGCGAGCTACGACACCATGACGCTCCATGGCTGGCATACCACCGGAGTCTACGGCGCGCTCGGCGCCGCCGCCGCTGCCGCGCGCGTGATGGGACTCGATGCCGCAGGCACGGCGCATGCCCTCGGCCTCGCGGGCTCCTATGTCGGCGGCACGTGGGCCTTCATGGCGGACGGCGCCATGAGCAAGCGCGTGCATCCCGGCAGATCAGCCGAGACGGGACTGACGGCGGCGGTGCTCGCGCGCCGCGGTGTCACGGGCCCGCGCGAGGTTCTCGACGCCGCCTGGGGTGGGCTCTTCGAGACGTATGTGCCGGGACAGGCCGATGCGCAGGCGGCGCTCAAGGACCTGGGGGAAGGCTTCCGCATTCTGAAGAAAGGGATCAAGCCCTATCCGGTCTGCTGGGGCATCAACAGCGCCGCCGATTCCATGCTCAAGCTCCGGGCCGATCATGCGCTCACCGCCGGGAACATTCGCCGCGTGCGGGTCGTCCTCTCCGAGATGAGCCGTCGGATGATCGGCACGAAGCGCGTGGACACCGTGCTCGACGCCCAGATGAGCGTGGCCTACGCGCTCGCCTGGATCATCCTCCGCGGCCGTCTCACCCTCGACGAGTTCACGCCCGAGGCCCTCCGGGACCACGCCGCCCGCTCGCTGATGACCCGCATCGACCTCGAGGTGGACCCGGCTGCGCACGGCGAGCGTCAAACAGTCGAGGTCGAGACCCTGGACGGCCGCCGCTTGTCTTCCCGAGTCGAGATCCCGCGCGGCCACTGGGACGCTCCGCTCACCGACGCCGAACTCCGCGAGAAATTCCTCGCGCTCGCCGGCGCCGTCTTGGGCTCTCGTACCCAGGCGGCCGCGGACCTCGTGGACAGGATCGAGTCGCCGGGAGCCCTCTCGGAGCTCGTGGCGCTGCTCCGCGGCTAGCCGTGCTCCCGTTCATCGGCCGGCGGCTCGTGAGCCTCGGCCCGCTCCTCCTCGGCATGCTGGTGCTGGGCTTCGCCATCATCCAGCTCGCGCCGGGCGATCCTGTGCAGGTCCTCGTCGGCGACTACCCCGCACCTCCCGAGTACGTCAAGCAGGTCCGCGAGCGCTTCGGTCTCGACCAGCCGCGCTGGGTCCAATTCGCCCGCTATGCCGGGCAGGTGCTGCGCGGCAACCTCGGCTACTCCTTCTTCTACAACGAGCCTGTGCTCGACCTGATCGCGGGCCGGCTCGGGGCCACGCTCCTCCTCATGACCGCAGCACTCCTGATCTCGACCGTGGCCGGCATCGGCCTCGGCGTCGCGTGCGGCCGGCGGCCGGGCAGCACGGCCGACCACGCGCTCATGGTCGTCGGCCTCGTGGGCTACTCGCTGCCGGTCTTCTGGCTCGGTCAGCTCCTCCTCATGGGGCTCGCGCTCAAGCTCGATCTCTTCCCGACCCAGGGCATGCGCGGGGTGCTCTTCGGAGTGGGCCCCGCCGGCCGCGCCCTCGACGTGCTCCACCACCTGGCGCTGCCGGCGCTCACGCTGGCGACACGCTATCTCGCGCTCAACGTCCGGCTCATGCGCGCGAGCCTGGTCGAGGTCGGGGCCCAGGACTATCTCCGCACCGCTCGGGCCAAGGGGCTTTCCGAGCGCGTGGTCATCTACAAACACGCGCTCCGGAACGCGCTGGTGCCGGTCGTCACGATGATCGGGCTCAACGTGGGGCACCTCATGGCGGGCGCGGTGCTCACGGAGACGGTCTTCGCCTGGCCGGGGCTCGGGCGCCTCATCTTCGACTCGATCCTTCACCGAGACTACCCGGTGATGCTGGGCGGGCTCCTCGTCGTGTCGGTCTGCGTGGTCGTGGGCAACCTGCTCGCGGACCTGGCCTATGCCGTGATCGATCCGCGCATCAGGCTGGAGCGAATCTAACCGTGGCGGCGCGGGGCACGCTCGGCGACCTTCTCCGGACGTTGCGCGGCCGCCCCCTCGGCCTCGCGGGGCTCGTCGGCGCCGGGCTCTTCATGTGCATCGCGGTCATCGGGCCGTGGGTCGCTCCCGCCGATCCCTTCGCGCTGAGCGCCGGCGCCCTGATGCCGCCGGGGCGGGGGCACTGGCTCGGCACCGACGACCTCGGCCGCGACCTCCTCTCGGGCGTGCTCTATGGCGCGCGCGTCTCGCTTCTCGTCGGGCTCGCCGCCGCGGGAGGCGCCGTGCTGATCGGCGTCACCGTGGGCGCCGCGGCGGGCTACTGGCGCGGACGTCTCGACGAGGTGCTGATGCGCGTGACAGAGTGGGTGCTCGTGGTGCCGCAGTTCCTCATCGTGCTGGTCGTGGCGGCGATCTTCGGCGCCGACCTGCGCCTAGTCGTCATCGTGCTGGCGCTGGTCGGCTGGCCGACGGCCGCGAGGCTCACGCGCGCGCAGTTCCTGACGCTGGGGGACCGCGAGTTCGTCGTGGCGGCGCGCGGCCTCGGGGCCTCGGACGCGCGTATCATCGGCCGCCAGATCCTCCCAAACGCGCTGCCGCCCATCGTGGTAGCGGGGTCGCTCCAGATCCCGGCCGCCATCCTGGCCGAGGCCTCGCTGCGCTTTCTCGGGCTCAGTGACCCGCACGTGCTCTCCTGGGGCGGCATGCTCAACCAGGCGCAGAATTTCCTCCAGCAGGCCTGGTGGATGCCGTTGTTTCCGGGCGCGGCGATCTTCTTCACGGTGCTGTCGTTCAACCTTGCGGGCGAGGCGCTCAACGAGATGCTCGATCCGCGCGCCCGCACGGCGGGGGTTTGAGCTTGGGAAGGCCGGGAGGGGACTCGGTGCTGGCGGCGCTGCGCCGGGTTGCTTACTTTCGCTCCGTCCCGGCGGCTGAGCTCGCGCGGCTCGCTCAGCGCTGCCGCCAGCGCGCTCTCAGGCAGGGCGAGCGGGCTTTCGAAGCGGGGGATGCGTGCCGCGGGCTCCTTGTCGTCGCCGAGGGCGCGGTGGAGATGCGCCAGGTCTCGCCGCGCGGCCGGGAGCAGGTGCTCCACGCCGAGGGCGCGGGCGCCACGCTCGGTGAGGCGCCCCTCTTCGACGGCCAGGGCTATATCGCCTCGGCCGTTGCCGTCGAGCCCACGCGGCTCGTGCTCGTTCCCCGGCAGGCCGTGCTCGACCTCTGCCGGCGCCATCCGGCCGTCGCGCTGTCCATGCTCGAAGCCATGGCGAGACGGGTGCGGCGTTTTGCCGAGCTCGTCGAGGACCTGTCCTTCCGCCAGGTCACCGAGCGCCTGGCGCGCCACCTCGAGGCGAGCGCCGCCGCGTCGGGCGTGCCGGTGTCGCCGGGGACCATCGTCGATCTCAGACTCACGCAGGAACAGCTGTCCGCGCGGCTCGGCACTGTGCGAGAGCTCGTCTCACGTGCCCTCGCCCAGCTCGAGCGCGCCGGCGCGATCAAGCGCAGCCGCTCAGGGATAGTGATCCGCGACCCCGGGCGCCTCGCCGAGGCGGCGCGGGGCGGCGCTCCCGCGTGACCTAGGTCACAGACTTCGCGCGCCCCTGCCGGCATACTGGCTTTGATGACTCGACCCGACAGGAGGAAGCCATGGAAAGATCCCTCGTGATCGCTCTCGGATCTGCGGCGCTCGGGGCCGCCCTCGTCGTCGGCAGCGTCTTGGCCCAGGGGCCGCCGGCGACCCCCCCCGGTGGCCAGATGCCGTCCGGCCAGATGCCCCACGGCCAAATGCCACAGGGCGCCATGCCACACGGCGCCATGCCGCATGGCATGCACCAGCAGCATCACCCGGCAGGCGGCGGGCAGAGCATGCCGGGGCAGGACGCTTTCGGCGCGATGGCCGAGGTCGTGCGGATCCTCGAGGCCGATCCCGCCACCGACTGGTCCAAGGTGGACATGGAGCGCCTGCGCCAGCACCTGATCGACATGAACGAGGTGGTGCTGCGCGCATCGGTCAAGGCGACCCAGGTGCCGGGCGGGCTCGCGATGAATGTCACGGGCGAGGGGAGGACGGCGCGCTCGATTCGCGACATGGTCATCCCGCATTCGGCTGAGCTCGACCTCATGCCCGCGTGGTCGGCCAAGGCCGAGCCCATCCCCGACGGCGTCCGGCTGATCGTGGTCGTCCGTGATCCAAGCGACGCCAAGACGGTGGCCCGGATCCGCGGCCTCGGCTTCGCGGGCCTGCTCGTCCAGGGCGGGCACCACGGCCCGCACCACCTCGCCATGGCCAAGGGAGAGATGCCGGCGTCGCACAAGCACTAGCAGGCCGCCGATAAGAGCCCATCTGCTTCGTTGGCGAGCTCGCGGCACCCCTCAACGTACGTGGCCGTTCGAGCTGAGGGGCGTAGCCCCGAGGCGAGGGCTGAGTGATGACTACGCCTCGGGGTGCCGCGGCGCTCGCCGCCTCGCATCTGGACCCTTCTCGACGGCCTGCGGGAATTCAGCCGACTGCCGCGGTCGCTGGACAGTAGCGCAGGGTGTTGGTATTGTCGAGCGGTTCCATGGGCGCCAAATACTTCGGAGCCTCCGTCCGCAGGAAAGAAGACCAGCGCTATCTCCGCGGCGAAGGCCGCTACGTGGACGACATCAAGCTGCCGGGGCTGCTCCACGCGGCCTTCGTCCGGAGCCCCCACGGCCACGCCAAGGTCCTCTCGGTGAAGACGGAGGCCGCCCGCCGACTGGCAGGCGTCACCCACGTCTTCGCCTTCGCCGACCTCGAGCGCTGGATGAAGCCCCTGCCGCTCTTCGGCGCCATCCCGCCGGGGCTCGGCGCGCGGGTGGACGTCACGATGAAGCAGGTGGGCCAGCTCGCCATGGTGCGGGACCGCGTCCGCTTCGTCGGTGAGATCGTGGCGATGGTCTTGGCCGGCAGTCGCGCGCTTGCCGAGGACGGCTGCGAGCTGGTCGAGGTCGAGTACGAGCCGCTGCCCGTCGTCGCCGACATGATCGCTGGCGCCGAGCCGGGCGCGCAGGTCCTCCATCCGGAGTGGGGCGACAACGTCGCCGTCTTCTTCGAGACCGGTTTCGGTGATCCGGCCGCGGCGTTCGCCCAGGCTGATGTCACAGTCCGCGAGCGCTTCGAGATCCAGCGCTACGTGGGCATGCCCATCGAGACGCGAGGCGTGGTCGCCCAGTGGGACGCCCGCGACGGCTCACTCACGACGTGGAACTCGACCCAGGTCGTCCACTTCGTCCAGCAGGGGCTCGTCGCGGCGCTCGGTCTGCCGCCCCACAAGATCCGCGTCATCGCCCCCGACGTCGGGGGCGGCTTCGGCACCAAGGCGACCGGCTACCCCGAAGACCTGCTGATCCCCGCCGCCGCCATCGCCGCGCGCCGGCCGGTCAAGTGGACCGAGGACCGCCGCGAGCACATGATGGCGGCCGGGCACGCGCGCCACCAGATGCACGACATTGAGATCGCCGCGCGGCGTGACGGCACCATGCTCGGCGTGCGCGACAGGATCTGGCTCGACCTCGGCGCCTACAACTCCTGGGGCATCGTGCTGCCCTACAACACCGTGGCGCATCTGCTCGGACCGCATCGCGTTCCGAGTCTCCACGTCGAGTGCCGTGGCGTCGTGACCAACAAGACGCCGAACGCGCCGTACCGCGGCGCGGGGCGCCCGGAGACCGTCTTCGCCATGGACAGGGTCGTGGACTGCCTGGCTCGCGAGCTGCGCATGGATCCCGCCGACCTGCGCCGGAAGAACTACCTTACCCAGGCCGACATGCCCTACGAGCTTGGCATCCCGTACCGCGACGGCAACCCGCTGGTCTATGACAGCGGCGACTTCAAGGCGGGGCTCGAGGCCGCGCTCTCCGCCGTCGGCTACGACGCGCTGAGGCAGGAGCAGGCTTCACTCCGCGCCCAAGGTGTCCACCGCGGCATCGGCATCTCGGGCTACGTCGAGGGGACGGCGATCGGGCCGTACGAGGGCGCGACGGTGAGGCTCGACGCCTCGGGGCACGCCGTCGTCTCCACCGGCGCGTGCAGCCAGGGGCAGGGGCACGAGACATCGTTCGCCCAGATCGCCGCCGACGCGCTCGGCATCCCGTTCGACTGGGTGACGATCGTCGGCGGGGACACCGCGGCCATCCCCTTCGGCGTCGGCACCTTCGCCTCGCGGAGCGCGGTGAACGCCGGCAGCTCCATCCACGTCGCCGCCGGCAAGGTGCGCGACAAGATCGTCGAGGCCGCCGCCGCGCTGCTCGAGGCCGCGCCGGCCGACATCGAGATCGCCGACGGCGTGGTCTCGGTGCGCGGAGCGCCTACCTCCTCGCTGCCCGTGAGCCGCGTGATCCAGGCGGCGATCCCGACCTTCGCCAAGCCGGGCATCGTCTCGCCTGATTTCGAGGCGACGGTGTACCAGCACCAGCCGACCGTGACCTACGCGAGCGCCGTCCACGTCGCGTACGTGGAAGTGGATGTCGGCACAGGCGCCGTGAGGCTCTTGCGCTATCTCGTCGCCCACGACTGCGGCAAGGTCATCAATCCCGTGATCGTGGAAGGGCAGGTTCACGGCGGAGTCGCCCAGGGAGTCGGCGGCGCGCTCCTCGAGGAGATGGTCTACGACGAGCAGGCGCAGCTCCTGACCGGCACCTTCATGGACTATCTCGTGCCCACGGCCATGGAAGTGCCGCCGATCGAGACCGTCCACCTCGAGTACCCGTCGCCGAGAAACACCCTTGGTATGAAAGGGGTCGGCGAGGGCGGCGCGATCTCGCCGCCCGCCGCCATCGCCAACGCCGTCGAGGACGCACTCGCCCCCTTCGGCGTGCGCGTTACGCGGACTCCCCTCGGGCCTTCCGTGGTCTTGGACCTCCTCGGGTCGGCGGCGGGGAAATGAAGCCCCCGGCCTTCGAGTACGTTGCCGCGTCGAGCGCGGCCGACGCCGTCGAGGCGCTCAGGCGCTACGGTGACGAAGCCAAGATCCTGGCCGGCGGCCAGAGCCTCATGCCCATGCTTGCCCTGCGCCTGGCCCGCCCGTCGGCGCTCGTGGACATCAACCGCTGCGACGACCTCGAAGGCCTCGCCGAGTCTGGAGGAGTCCTGACCGTCGGCGCGCTTGCCCGCCAGCGCGATCTCGAGCGCTGGGCGCGGACGGGCTCGCCGCTCCTCTCGGAGGCGCTCGGCTGGGTCGCTCACGCGCCCATCAGGAACCGCGGCACCGTCGTGGGGAGCCTCGTCCACGCTGACCCCGCTTCCGAACTCCCCGCGTTGCTCCTCTGCCTCGACGGCTCCGTCCTCGTGCGCCGCAAGGGCGGCGAGCGCGTGATCCCGGCCGACAAGCTCTACTTGGCCCCGCTGACCACCTCGCTCGAATCCGACGAGCTGGCGACTTCCGCGCGCTTCCAGCTGCCTCCCGAGGGCGCCGGCTGGGGCTTTGCCGAGGTGGCGCGGCGGCACGGCGACTTCGCGCTGGTCGGCTGCGCGGCGGTGCTGGCCCTGGATAGCGCCGGGGCCGTGTCGCACGCGCGGCTGGGATTCTTCGGCGTGGGCGGGACACCGGTCAGGGGCGCGCCGGGAGAGGCCGCCCTCATGGGCCGGGAGCCGACGCCCGCCCGCGTCGTCGAGGCCGCGAAAGCCGCCGCGGCGGCGCTCTCGCCTGACGGCGACCTGCATGCCTCAGCGGACTACCGGAAGAAGGTCGCCGCCACTCTCGCCGAGCGCGTGCTCGTGGCGGCGCTTTCGCGCTGTGGGAAGTCGCGATGAAGCGGGCCGTCCGCGTGAAGGTGAACGGCACGGACTGCGAGCAAGCCGTGGACGTGCGCTCGACCCTTGCCGACCTCTTACGTGAAAATCTCGACCTGACTGGCACTCACGTCGGCTGTGAGCCCGGCGTCTGCGGCGCCTGCACCGTGCTCTTTGACGGCCTACCCGTGCGCGCCTGCCTCATGCTGGCGGCGCAGGCCGACGGCCACGAGGTGACGACCATCGAGGGAGTCGCGCCGCCCGGCGAAGCGCTTCATCCCATCCAGGAGGCCTTCGCGGCCAAGCACGGGCTCCAGTGCGGCTACTGCACGCCGGGCATCATCATGAGCGCCTGCGCGTTCCTGAAGGAGCATCCCGCGCCGACGGACGGTGAGATCAGGGAGATGCTGGCGGGCCACCTCTGCCGCTGCACCGGGTATCACTTCATCGTCGAGGCCATCGCCGAAGCCGCGCGCGCCCTCGCCGGCGCCGGGCCGCGGCCTTGACGGACAGGGATGAGGTCGGGCAGACTGCGGTTCCCGGGCCCCGGGCCCAGAGCTCTCACCAGGAGGCAATGACATGCGCGCACGCGTCCTCACCGGCACCCTCGTAGCGCTCCTCACCGTCCCGCTGCTGGTCTCCGCGGCCTCGGCGCAGAATGCGCTCGTGGTGAGCATCTGGGGCGGCAACTGGAAGGACACCGTCGAGAAGGTCGTGGCCAAGCCCTTCACCGCCAAGACCGGCATCCCCGTCGAGTTCGAAGTCGGCGGGACCATCGACCGCCTGGCCAAGGCCCGCGTCGCCAAGGGCAGCCCGCTGGTGGACCTGAACTTCACCACCACCCATGTCGCGCGGCTCTACATCTCCGACGGGCTCTACGAGAAGCTCGACATGGCGAAGATCCCCAACTCGAAGGAGATCGCCCGCGAGGCCTTCCGGAGCGAGTACCACCTGGGTTCCTGGGCGTACGTCTACACCGTCGTCTACCGCCCCGACCTCGTGAAGGAAGAGATCACGAAGTGGTCGGATCTCTGGAACCCGGCGCTCAAGGGCAAGATCGCGATGCCGGACTTCGACCCCTCGCACATCATCACGATCGCCGCGCTGATGGAAGGCGGCAACGAGGTGACCTGGCAGAAGGGCGAGGAGAAGCTCAAGCAGCTCAAGCCGAGCATCGCCGCCTTCTACTCGACGGACGCCCAGAGCCAGGACCTGATGAAGACCGGCCAGGCGCCCGTGCAGGTCATGCTCTCGGTCAACGCTTACCACCTCCAGGAGCAGGGCATCGCCGTCAAGATCGTCCAGCCGAGGGACTACCCCGGCATCGTCGGCATCGACACCATGGCCGTGATGGCCGGCACGAAGAAGGCGGATGCCGCGCTCCAGTTCATCAACTTCACCCTCTCCAAGGAGATCCAGTCGGAACTCGTCAAGGCGCTCAGGGCCGGTCCCGTCAACACGGGCGCCTCCGTGTCCCCGAGCCTCGCCGGGCAGCCCGGCATCTTCGTCACGCCGGCCCAGTGGAAGGAGCGCGGCTACATCATGAACGACGAGGTGCGGGCCAAGAACCTGCCGGCCTGGCGCGAGTGGTTCACGGCGAACATCGTCAAGAAGTGAAGCTCCTGCTCGCGCCGGCCGTCGTCGTGCTCGCCGTGTTCGCGGCGGCGCTCGGGGCGCTGTTCCGGTGGAGCTTCCTCGAGTTCATCCCGGGGTCGCTCCGGCCCGGCGGGCTCACGCTCGCCAACTTCCGGAGCGTGCTGGCCCCGCAGTACCTGGACACCGTGTGGGACACGGTGCTCCTGAGCGCGGCGACGACGCTCCTGACCCTCGTGCTGTCCTACCCGGTCGCTTACGCGCTGGCGCGGACGCCGTCGCGCCGGGCTCGCTCGGCGCTGCTCATCCTCACGCTCGCCCCATTCTTCACGGGCGCCATCGTGCGGACGTACGCCTGGGTGCTCGTGCTCGGCAATGCCGTCGTCACCTGGCCGGTGCCGATGCTCTTCACCGAGCGCGGTGTCCTCGTCGGCCTCGTCCACTTCTCCATGCCGTCCATGATCCTCGTCCTGGCCGCCGCGTTGAGCCACATCGACCCGGCGTACGAGCGCGCGGCGGCAAGCCTGGGGGCGGGCCCCGCGCGCGTCTTCTGGCGGGTGACGCTGCCGCTGTCCATGCCCGGCATCGTCTCCGGCGGGCTCATCGTTTTCGCGTGGACGCTCAGCGCTTTCGCCACGCCCGAGCTCTTGGGCGGCGGCAAGGTCAAGATGATCGCCAACGTCGTGAAAGACCTCGGGCTCGACTCCTTCAACTGGCCCGGCGCCGCGGCGTTCGCCATGCTCTCGCTGGCGCTGACGCTGGCGCTGCTGGTCGGGCTGGGCCGGCTGACGGCGGGGCGCGCGGCGTGAGCCTGCGCCTGGTCGTCCTGGCTCTCGCCGCCTTCCTGACCCTGCCCACGGCGGTCGTGATTGCGGTGTCGTTCAACCCGACCGCCATCCTGTCCTTCCCGCCCGCCGGCTTCTCGCTCCGGTGGTACGTGAACGTCCTGACGTACCCGCAGTTTCAGCGTGCCGCGCTCAACACCGTGCTCGTCACAGCCTGGGCGGTGGCGCTCGCGCTGCCGATCGGAACGCTGGCGGCGCTGGCGCTTGAGCGGGCGCGGCTGCGCGGGCGGAACCTCTGGGCGGCGGCGCTGCTCTCGCCACTGGTCGTGCCCGGGGTGGCGGCGGGGCTCGGCTTCCTCATCCTCGCCGCCTCGCTCGGGCTGCTCCGGAGCCGGAGCGTCCTGATCGCCGCCCATGTCGCCCTCGTGCTGCCCTTCGTGGTGCGCTCGGTGTGGGTCAGCGTACGCAACCTCGACCCCGCCCTCGAGCGCGCGGCGGCGAGCCTGGGCGCGACGCCCTGGCGGGTCTTCCGCCGCGTCACCCTGCCGCTGCTCCGCCCCGGCCTCTTCGCCGGTGCGCTCTTCGCCGTCGTCGTCTCGGTGAACGAATTCGTCGTGTCGCTGTTCATCTCGAACCGGGTCACGGAGATCCTGCCCGTCGCGATGTTCACCTACGTCGTCAACTACACCGATCCGACGATCGCGGCCCTCTCGTCCCTCTTCATCCTCGCCACCTTCCTCGCGGTCTGGGTTGCCGATCGCTACCTGGGGCTCGGGCGAGTGTTCCTCCAGCACTGACGGGCATGGCCCGGCCCGTCGTCGAGCTCCAGGGCTGCACCAAGGATTACGGCGGCGTCCGCGCCGTGGACGCGCTGGACCTCGCGATCTTCGAGGGCGAGTTCCTCGCCTTGCTCGGGCCTTCGGGCTGCGGCAAGACCACGACGCTCAGCCTGATCGCGGGTTTCGTCGAGCCGACCGCGGGGCGGATCCTCATCGATGGCGAGGACGTGACGGGCCGGCCGGCTCACCTCCGTGGCCTCGGCGTCGTCTTCCAGTCCTACGCTCTCTTCCCGCACCTGTCCGTGTTCGAGAACGTGGCGTTCGGCCTCCGCGAGCGGCGCGTGCCCGCGGCCGAGATCGGGCGCCGTGTGAACGATGCCCTCGAGCTGGTCCGCCTGGACAGGCTCGGGCGGCAGCGGCCCGCCGAGCTCTCGGGCGGGATGCAGCAGCGCGTGGCTCTCGCCCGGGCCCTCGTGTACCGCCCGCGGGTGGTGCTCCTCGACGAGCCGCTCGCGGCGCTGGACAAGAAGCTGCGCGAGGGGATGCGCGACGAGCTCAGGGCCATCCAGCGCTCGGTCGGGATCACCACGGTCTTCGTCACCCACGACCAGGCCGAGGCCCTCGGGCTCTCGGACCGCATCGCCGTCATGAGCCGCGGGCGGATCGAGCAGCTCGGCGCGCCGCGCGAGATCTACGAGCGGCCGGCGAACCGCTTCGTCGCCGACTTCATCGGCGCCTCCACGGTCCTGCGCGGCCGCGCCGTCGCGCGGGACCTGGTGGCGCTCGCTCCCGGCCTGACCATCCGCGTGGCGGCCGGCGAGGCGCTCCGGGCGGGCGAAGAGGTCGAGCTTGCCATCCGGCCCGAGCGCGTGCGGCTGGCGGGCGGGCCCGGGGAGGGCACGGCCGAGGCGCGGATCGAGGGGCTCGTCTATCAGGGCTCCCTGACCGAGGTGACGGCGCGGCTCGGCGACGGCCAGCGCGTTCTCGTGTTCGTGACCGAGCCCGCCCCGATGCGGCTCGCTCCAGGGCAGATCGTGCATCTGCAGCTGCCGCCCGATGCGTTCATGGTGCTCGCGTGAGCGGGGCGGACCGCATCCGCGCCGGGCTCGAGGCCGCCGGCGTGACGCTGGCCGCATCGGTGCCGGACACGTGGATCGGCAGGCTCATGACCGCCGTGCGGGTGTCGAAGACGATCCGTGCGGTGGACGTGGCGCGGGAGGAAGAGGCGGTGGCCGTGGCGTGCGGGGCTAACCTCGTAGGTGGCCGCGGCGCCGTGCTCATCCAGAACGCCGGGCTTCTCAACTGCGGCGGTGTCCTGGCCGGCCTCGTGGAGCTCTACCGGATCCCGTGTTTCTTCATCGTGTCCCTCCGCGGCGATGTCCGCGATCCCGTCTACTACCACGCCCCGAAGGGGCGGGTGACCGCGGCGACGCTCGGGGCGTGGCGGCTGCCGCACACCATGGCGGATCGCGCCGGAGACCTCGCGGAACAGGTGAGGCGCGGGGTCGAGTTCGCTGCGGAGTCTCGCGGGCCCTTCGTGTTGCTCATCAGCGGCGAGGACCTGGCATGACCGGCCGGAAACCCTATCTCGACGCGCTCGTGGCCGCCCTCGCCCGGGAGGACGTGGTGGTGTCCTGCCTGGGCGCGAACGCGCGGTGGCTGCCGCACATGAACGTGACGGTGCCCGTCTTCGCGCTCTGCGACTCCATGGGCGCGGCCGTGCCGCTCGCGCTCGGCATCGCGCTCTCGCGTCCCGAGCGCCACGTGATCGCGCTCGAGGGCGACGGCTCGCTCCTGATGAGCCCTAACGTGCTCGCAACCGCGGCGGCCGCGCGGCCCGCCAACCTGACCATCGTGCTCTGGGTCAACGGCCACTACGAGTCGTCGGGCGGGCAGGCCCTGCCCGCGGCACCGGTGGACTGGGCTGCGCTGGCGCGCGCCTCGGGCATCGCGAGCGCGGAGACAGTGGGCGAGCCCGCCGGGCTCGCGCCGGCCCTCGACCGCGCCCGCCGGTCAGCCGGTCCCGCAGTGCTGGTGCTGCCCATCGCGTTCGATCCGGCGGAGCGGATCCCGCCCTACTCGGAACGCCCGGAAGAGATCCGGGCGCGGTTCACTCTCTAAATCGGGGTCAGGTCTTGAAATACGACATCAGGACGTGGGGGTCCGCGGCTCCTGTAGCCGGGTAATGCGTCAATTCAAGACCTGACCCCGCTGAAAGGTACTGAGCATGGCTGAGGGCGTGCGGATAGGCGTGGACGTCGGCGGGACGTTCACGGATGTGGTCGCGTGGGATCCGGCCGGGCGGATGGAGTCGTGCAAGGTGCCGACGACGCCCGCCAGCCCGGCCGAGGGCGTGCTCAATGGCATCGCGGCGCTCGCGCCCAGGACGGGGCCCTGGGCCACGCTGGCGCACGGCACCACCATGGTCACCAACGCCATCGTCGAGCATCGCGGCGCCCCGGTCGGCTTCATCACCACACGCGGATTCCGCGACGTGCTGGAGATCGGGCGCATGAGCCGGCTCCACCTCTACCGCCTGGACCTGCCCGCTAAGGCGGAGCCACTCGTGCCGCGCCGCTTGCGCCGCGAGGTGACGGAGCGCGTGGCGCCCGACGGCACGGTGCTGACGCGGCTCCACCTCGAAGAGATCGGCTCCATCGTGGAGGACTTCAAGCGCGAGGGCATCGAGAGCGTCGCCGTGTGCCTGCTCCACGCCTACGCCGCGCCGGCCCACGAGCAGGCGCTCCAGCTGGCTCTCGAGGCGCACTTCCCGCACGTCTCCGTCTCGAGCGAGATCAATGCCGAGTTCCGCGAGTACGAGCGGAGCTGCACCACCGTGCTCAATGCCTCGGTCATGCCGCTCGCGGCGCGCTACCTCGACGACCTCTCCCGCCGCACGGGCGGCAAGCCGCTACACCTTCTCCACTCGGCCGGCGGCATGATGTCCGTCGAGGCGGCCAAGGCCCGGCCGCTCAGCATGGCGATGTCGGGCCCCGCGGGTGGCGTTGCCGCCGCGGCCCACACGGCGCGGTCGCTCGGGCTCGCGCGCGCCCTCGCCTTCGACATGGGCGGGACGACGACGGATGTCTGCCTGATCGCCGATGGAGTCCCCGAGACGGCGGGGCAGCGCAAGCTCGGCGACTATCCGGCGCGGCTGCCCATGATCGCGGTCGAGTCCATCGGCGCGGGCGGGGGCTCCATCGCCAGAGTCGAGGCGACGGGCGCGCTCAAGGTCGGGCCGCGGAGCGCGGGCGCGGTGCCTGGGCCCGCCTGCTATGGGCAGGGCGGGACGGAGCCCACGGTGAGCGATGCCAATCTCCTCCTGGGCTACCTCAATCCCGAGCGGGTCTACGGCGGGTCCATCCGCCTCGACACGGCGCGTGCCGAATCGGTCATCGCGCCGCTCGCCCGGCGCTTCGGGCTCACGCTGATCGAGGCCGCTCACGGCGTGGTCGAGGTGGCCAATGCGAACATGCTGCGCGCGCTGCGCCTCGTGTCCGTCCAGCGCGGCTACGACCTCCGAGAGTTCTCGCTGATCGCCTATGGTGGCGCCGGCCCGCTCCACGCGGGCGCCCTCGCGCTCCAGGCCGGGATCTCGAGCGTCATCGTGCCCGCTCACTCGGGCGCCTTCTCGGCGCTCGGCTGTCTCGTCTCGCCGCTGCGCTACGACACCGTCCAGACCCACCGCGGGCGACTCGATGCCTGGGACGCCAAGGTGGTCGAGGAGCGCTTCCGGGCCCTCGAGGCGCAGTGCCTGCGTCCACTCCTCGACGAAGGCCACGATCCAGCCCGGATGCTGGTGCTGCGGAGCCTGGACTTCCGCTACGTCGGGCAGAACTACGAGCTCGAGGTCGGGTGGGTGCCCGGCGGGCCCGCCGCGCTCAAGGCCGCCTTCGAGGCGTGCCACCGCCGGCTCTACGGCTACGCGACGGGGGAGAACGTCGAGTGCGTCAACCTTCGCGTCACGGCCCGCGCCGTCGAAGAGCCGCTGCCGCTGCCGCCGCCGCCCGCAGGGACATCCGCCGTCTCGACGGGCTCGCACCGCGCCTATTTCAAGGAGACGGGAGCGGTGGATATGGCGCGCTATGACCGGACGAGCCTGCCGCCGGGCCCGGCGGTGGCGGGGCCCGCCATGGTCGAGGACGAGTGGTCCACCACCGTGGTCTACCCGGGTCAGCGCTGTGTCGCCGACCGGCTCGGCAACCTCGTCATCGAGGTAGGAGGCCGCGCATGAGCGCCGCGCTCAGCCCCGTCACGCTCGAGGTCGTTCGGAACGGGCTCTATGCCATCGCCGAGGAGATGAGCGTGATCGTCATGCGCTCGGCCCGCTCGCCTCTGCTCAAGGAGGCGGGCGACCTCTCGTCCGCGCTCACCGATGCGCAGGGGCGGCTCATCGCCCAGGGGCGCGACATCCCGATCCACATGGGGGTCATGGGCTTTACCGTCAAGGAATTCCTCAAGCGCGTGCCGGCGGAGACGCTGCGCGACGGGGATGTCTGGTTCCTCAACCTGCCCGAGGTGGGCGGCAATCACCTGCCGGACGTCAAGGCCGTGCGGCCGGTCTTCTTCGAAGGGCGGCTGGTCGCCTTCGCGATCAACCTCGCTCACTGGGCCGATATCGGCGGGGCCGTGCCCGGCAGCTATGTGCCGTGGGCTACCGAGTGCTACCAGGAGGGGCTCAGGATCGCGCCCATACGGCTCTTTTCGAAGGACGGCCCCGAGAAGCATGTGCTCGACTTCGTGCTGTCGAACCTGCGCGGGCGCGGCGAGCGGGAGGGCGACATCTTCGCCCAGTTCGCCGCCAACGACGTCGCCGGCCGACGCCTCCACGAGCTCTTCGCGCACTATGGCGCCCTGACGGTTGCGGCCTGCTTCGAGCGGCTGCACGACGAGTCCGAAGAGCAGATGCGGGCGGCTCTCCGCGCGCTGCCGGACGGCGCCTGGGAAGGCGAGGACTTCCTGGACGACGACGGCATCGAGGACCGGCGCATCCGCATCAAGGTCCGCGTCGAGAAGCTGGGCGACGAGGCGACCTTCGACTTCACGGGTACCGATCCCCAGGCGCTCGGCCCGGTCAATACCACGTACTACATCGCCTGCTCGGGCGTGTATTACGCCATGAAGGCGCTGGTCGCGCCGGAGGCGCCGCCCAACGAAGGCTGTTACCGGCCCCTTCGCGTGGTCGTGCCGCCGGGCACCGTGCTGAGCGCCGATCCCGATCGCCCCGTGGTCGGGGGCAATCACGAGACCTCCCAGCGTGTGGTGGACGCCATCGTGAAGGCGTTGGCAAAGGTGATTCCCGAGCGCGTGCAGGCCGGCGGCCCGACCACCGCGGGGCTCCTGATCCTGGGCGCGCGCATGGCGGACGGGCGCTGGGCGGTCTACTACGAGGTGCATGGCGGCGGCGAAGGCGCCACGACCGGCAAGGACGGCGCCTCGGCCATTCGCGTGCACATGTCCAACGTGATGAACACGCCCGTGGAGGTCGTCGAGAGCGAGTATCCCCTCATGGTCGAGGAGCTGGCGCTGCGACCCAACTCGGGCGGCGACGGCCGGCACCGCGGAGGCCTCGGCTTCCGCCGCGCCTATCGCGTGCTGGGCCAGGACGTGACGCTCACGACCATGATCGAGCGGCGCATCGTGCCGCCCTACGGGCTCTTCGGGGGCAAGGCGGCGGCGCCCTTCAGGATCACGCTCAACCCGGGCACGCCGCGCGAGCGGGACATTCGCGGCAAGGAGACGATGAAGCTCGCCCAGGGCGATCTGGTTCTGCTCGAGACCTGTGGCGGCGGCGGGTACGGCGATCCGTCCGAGCGCCCCGCGGCATCGCGCGAGGCCGACCGCAGGGAGGGATACGTCACATGAAGCTCGACAATCGCGTCGCGCTCGTCACCGGCGCCGCCAAGGGCATGGGCCATGACATCTGCCTCACTCTCGCGCGTGAAGGCGCGGACCTCGCGCTGGCCGCGCGTGATATCCCGCCGCTCGAGGCGCTCAAGGGCGAGATCGAGAAGCTCGGGCGCCGGGCCTTGGTGGTTCCCTGCGACGTCACCGACGAGGCCGCCGTCCAGCGGATGGTGGCCAAGACGACGGAGACCTTCGGCCGCATCGATATCCTGGTGAATGCCGCGGGGGTGACGGGGCCCATCGAGACGCCCGTGCAGGAGATCCGGGTGGAGGACTTCCGCTTCGTTCTCGAGGCCAATATCGTAGGCACCTTCCTGCCCACCAAGCACGTGCTGCCGGGTATGATCGCGCAGAAGTACGGCAAGGTGGTCAATATCAGCGGGACCTCGGGGCTGCGCGGCTACAAGTACCGCGCGGCCTACTCGTCGTCGAAGTGGGCGCTGCGCGGCTTCACCCGCACGGTGGCGCTCGAGGCCGGGCCCCACAACGTGAACGTCAACGCGCTGCACCCGGGCATCGTCGCGGGCGACCGCATGGACAAGCTCTGCCGCGAGAAGGCGAAGAAGCGCGGCTGGACGCCCGAGCAGGTCCACCAGGAGTATGTCAACGAGATGGCGCTCCGCCGCGTCACCGTTTCGCAGGACATCGCGAATGCCGTGCTCTTCCTGGTGTCGGACGAGTCGAAGAACATGACCGGCCAATCGATGACGGTGGACGGCGGCTGGGACGTCTGATGCAGACACCCCTCAACGCTGATACCCCTCACCCTCCCCTCTCCCCTCAAGGGGAGAGGGGATCTGGCTCCCTCGCCCCCGGAGGGGGAGAGGGTAGGGGTGAGGGGGACCATTGGCTGGCCTGAGCGAGATCTCATGAGCTATCGGGTCGTCGGCGGGTCGCAGGCCCGGGCGGACGCCTGGGAGAAGGTGCGAGGCCGTCCCATCTACGCGGGCGATCTCGCGGTGGTCGGCATGCTCCACGGCCGCATCGTCCGGAGCCCCTACGCCGCCGCGCGCATCGTCCGCATCGACACGAGCGCGGCGCGCGCGCTGCCCGGCGTCATCGCGGTGCTGACGCACCAAGACGTGCCGCAAAACGCTCTCCGCATGGAATTGCCCGGCCGCATGGCCGAGGCGACGGCGGGCGCGGTGCTCGCGACGCAGCCTGTGCTGGCGGAGGGGCGCGTGCGCTTCCAGGGCGAGCCCGTCGTGGCCATCGCCGCCGAGACGCCCGAGATCGCCGCCGAGGCGGCCGAGCGCGTGCGCGTCGAGTACGAGCCGCTGCCCGGTGTCTACGATCCGCTCGAGGCGATCAAGCCCGGCGCGCCCCATGTCCACGAGAGTGGCAATCTCCTGCGCGCCTGGCATATCCGGAAGGGCGATATCGCCGGCGGTTTCAAGCGGGCCGAGGTCGTTGTCGAGGGGACCTACCGGACACCATTCGTGGACCATCTGTACCTGGAGACCGAGTCCGGCATCGGATGGATAGACGCTGAAGGCGTGCTGGTCCTGCGCGTCAGCACGCAGGTGCTCGAGCACTTTCGCGACGTCGCCGAGGTGCTGCGATTGCCCCACGGCCGCGTGCGCATCGAGGGCGCGTATCTTGGCGGCGGCTTCGGCGGCAAGGAGGACGTCACCGTCGAGTGCCTGCTGGGCCTCCTGGTCTGGAAGACGCGCCGGCCCGTCCAGCTGATCTTCTCCCGGGAAGAAAGCTTCATCGGCCACGGCAAGCGCCATCCGTATGTGCTGCGGTACAAGACCGGCGCCACGAAGAGCGGGGAGCTAATGGCCATGGAGGCCGAGCTCATCTCGGACTCCGGCGCCTATGCCGCCCTGTCCCCGTGGGTGCTGCTCTACAGCCTCGTGACGGCGACCGGGCCCTACCGCGTGCCCCACGTCAAGGTGGACGCCTTCACCGTCTACACCAATAACCCGATCGCGAGCGCCTACCGCACCTTCGGCTCCATCCAGAGCTGCGTCGCGTACGAGGGGCAGATGGACGCGCTGGCACACGCGCTCGGCATGGACCCACTCGAGCTCCGCGAGAAGAACTTCCTTCGCAAGGGCGACAGCATCGCCACGGGGCAGGTGCTCGAGAGCGAGCCGATGCTCGGCGAGACCATGAGGCGAGCGTGGGAGGCCCTGGGACCGGTGCGGGCGGGTGAGGGGCCGATAAGGAGAGCGCGCGGGCTCGCCGCCTCCTTCACGCCGTATGGGCGCATGTGCTGGACGCGGGACTCGGCCTCGGCCTGGGTCGGCATGGAGCTCGACGGCACCGCGGTGGTCCGCTGCGCGGCGCCCGACGTGGGCGGCGGGCAGACGGCTTCATTGTGCTCCATCACCGCGGAGGTGCTGGGGCTTGCCGTCGAGCAAGTCACCGCCGTCGGGCGCGACAGCCACTTCACTCCGCGCGCCGGCACCACCACGGCCACGCGCCAGCTCCTCATGTCGGGCAATGCCGTGCTCAAGGCCGCGCGCGAAGTTCGGCGCCATCTGGCGGACCAGGCGGCCGAGATGCTCGAAGCCGCCCCGGACGATATCGAGCTGGCCGACGGACGGGCCATGGTCCGCGGATCGCCGGACCGAGCGGTGGCCTTTCCCGCGCTCGTCAAGGCTGCGACAGCGGCGGGACGCCCCGTCCAGGTCCTCGACAAATACGATGCGCCGTCGGCGCCCACCATCGACCCCGCGACGGGGCAGGGCAAGCCGTTCAACGACTACACCTTCGGCACGCAGGCGGTCGAGGTCGAGGTGGACGAGGAGACGGGACAGACCCGCGTGACGAAGCTCGCCGCCTGCTATGACATCGGCCAGGCCATCAATCGCCAGAGCGTCGAGGGCCAGATCGAGGGCGGGGCCATCCAGGGGCTTGGGCACGCGCTTCTCGAGGAGGTGGTCCTGGAGGAGGGCATCTCCAAGAACCCGCATCTCCTCGACTACAAGATCCCGACTACGCTCGACGCGCCGCCCATCGTGACCATCCTGCTCGAATCCGGGCAGGGGCTCGGCCCCTTCGGCGCCAAGGGCATCGGCGAGCCCGCGATGACGCCGACGCCTGCCGCCGTGATGAACGCGGTCTCCCGCGCCGCCGGCGCGCCGCTCACTCAGTTCCCGATCACCGCCGAACGAGTCCTCGCCGCCGTGAAGAATTCCTTTCGCGCGAATCCCTTTCTCCTGGTGGGGGGCGTCAAGAATCCCTCTCCCCCATCGGGGGAGAGGGCAGGGTGAGGGGGCAGCCTTGCCCCGCTTCGAAGAGCGCTTTACGGTCAATGCCCCGCCCGAGGCCGTCTGGGCCTTCCTCCTCGACCCGAAGCGCCTCGCGCCCTGCATCCCGGGCTGTGACGATCTCGAGGTCGTGGACGAGCGTACCTATCGCCTGCGGTTCACCGTCAAGGTCGGCTTCCTCTCGACGCGTCAAGACGTGCGCATGGAAATCGTCGAGGCGGAGCCGCCGCGCCGCCTCGTCTCCGAAGGGCGAGGTGAAGACAGCCGCCTGGGCAGCCGGGTCGAAGTCCGCACGTCGCTGGAGTTGTCGCCCGCTGGTGACGGCGCCACGGCAGTCGCCTATGCGAGCGACGTCACGGTCCTGGGCCGGCTGGGCTCCATCGGCGATGCCGTCATGAAGGTCAAGGCCAAGGAGCTCGCGGGAGTCTTCGCCCAGAACGTGAAGACCGCCCTCGAACAGAATCCCTCTCCCTCCAACCCCTCTCCCCCACCGGGGGAGAGGGCAGGGTGAGGGGGCGGAGGGTGAGGGGGCGATGATCTCCATCGACTTCACGCTCAATGGCCGGCCCTGCCGGATCGACGTGCCCGCCCACTGGACCACGCTCGATCTGCTGCGCGACGGGCTCGCGCTCAACGGAACCAAGTACGGCTGCGGCGAGGGCGTATGCGGTACCTGCACCGTGCTGCTCGACGGGGAGCCGGTTCGCTCCTGCCTGGTCCTCGCCTCTCGCCTCCGCGGCAGGGCCGTCCTCACGGTGGAAGGGCTCGATCGCGATGGCGAGCCCGATCATCTCCAGACGGCATTTGCCCGCGCGGGGGCCGTCCAGTGCGGCTTCTGCACACCCGGCATGCTGCTCTCGGCGCGCGCGCTCCTTGCGTCGAACCCGTCGCCCACCGAGCACGACGTGCGCGAGGCGCTCGCCGGGAATCTCTGCCGCTGCACCGGCTACACGAAGATCATCGAGGCCGTGCTGGCCGCATCGGCGGGCCGCTGATGCGCCTCCGCCCATTCGCCTTGGCCGAGCCGGAAAGCGTGCCCGAGGCCGTCGAGATCCTGGCGCGGCTCGACGGCGAAGCGCGCCTCATCGCGGGCGGCACGGCGCTCGTGCCGACCATGCGACTGGGTCTCGTCACGCCGGACCGGCTGGTGTCGCTGCACCGCATACCCGGGCTCTCCGGGATCCGTGTGGACAAGGGCATGCTCGAGATCGGCGCCATGACGAGCCTCGCGGCGCTCGCCCGCCATGGCGCCCTGCGCTCGGGCTGGCCATTGCTGGCCCAGGCCGCGGGGCGCGTGGCCACGCCTGCCATCCGCAGCACGGCCACGCTGGGCGGCAATCTCTGCTATGCCGAGGCGGCCTCGGACCCTGCGCCCGCGCTTCTCTGCCTCGATGCCCAGGTGCGCGTGGCCGACTCGGTCGGCGAGCGCGTGGTGCCCATCGGCGAGTTCTTCACCGGCTTCTACGAGACGGCGGTCGCGCCGGGCGAGATCCTGACGGGGGTGCGCGTGCCCGCGGGGCCGACCGGCGCCCGCAGCGGCTATCTGAAGTTTTGCCCGCGCTCCGCCGAGGACAAGCCGCTGATCGGGGTGGCGGCGCTGCTCGTCCTCGATGCTGCGAAGCGGGTTGACGAGATCAGGGTCGCTCTCGCGGGCGCGGCGCCCACGCCCATGCGCGCGCGCCGGGCTGAAACTATGGTGAAGGGGCAGGAGCTCACCGATCGTGCGATACGCGGAGCGGCCGATGCCGCGGCTGGAGAAGCCGAGCCGCTGTCGGACCTGATGGGCTCAGCCGACTACCGGAGGGAGATGATTCGCGTCTGGGTGCGCCGGCTGCTCACGGCGCTGCGGGACGGCCAGACTAGCCCTTGACGCTCCCGGCGGTCAGCCCCTCGACCATGTACTTCTGGAGATAGATGTAGGCCACGATCACCGGCAGCGTCGTCAGCACCGCTCCCGCCATGAGATAGCCCCAGCCGTAGACGTCGCCCGTGATGAAGCTGGAGAGTCCCACGGGAAGGGTCCGCAGCTTCACGTTGGTGATGAAGACGAGCGCGTAGAGGAACTCGTTCCACGACTGGGTGAACGCGTAGAGCCCGGCGGCGAGCAGGCCCGGGGCGGCAAGCGGCAGCACGATCCGGTAGAACGCGCCGAAGCGGGTGGCGCCGTCGATCATCGCCGACTCTTCCAGCTCCTCCGGGATGGACTCGAAGTAGCCCATCAGGAGCCAGGTCACGAAGGGCACGGTGAAGCTCGGGTAGGCGACGATGAGGCCGGTGAGGCTATCGGCGAGGCCGAGGTTCCTGATCTGGGCGTAGAGCGGGATGAACAGGATGGAGGGCGGCACCAGGTACGTGATGAGCACCGCGCTGGCCATGAACGCCCGCCCGAGAAAGCGCAGGCGCGCCAGCGCATAGGCCCCGATGGTGCCGATGGCGGTGGCTAGGAAGGTGCTGGTGAAGGCGACGATGATGCTGTTCTTGTACCAGGCGACGAAGTCGGTCTTGCCCAGGAGCTGCCGGTAGTTCTCGTCAACGACCGGCGAGGGCCAGAACATGGAGACCAGGCTCCGCATCTGATCCTCGTTCTTGAAGGACGTGATCGTCATCCAGTAGAAGGGGAAGATGACGATCAGGAGCAGCGTCAGCAGCACGGCGTAGGACACTGCCGACTGCAGCCGGCCAGTGGCAGCCTGTCTCCGCCGTCCCCCGCCCCGCACCATCCCGCTACTTTGCACGGCCACGTCTCATGTGCCGCGCCAGCACGATGATCACGAAGGCGAGCGGGGGCAGCATGTAGAGTGCGGCGGCGATGGCCTCGCCCAGCCGCTGCGCGCCGAAGGCCATCTCGTAGGTGAAGACGGGCAGCACCATGGTGGTCCCGCCCGGCCCGCCCTTGGTCAGGATGTACACGATCGCAAAGTCGTTGAATGTCCAGATGGTCGATAGCAGCATCACGATGATCAAGATGTTCCGGATGCCCGGCAGGGTGACGTGCCGGAAGCGCTTAAGCGGGCTCGCGCCGTCCACGGCGGCCGCTTCGTACAGCTCGCCGGGGATGCCCTTCATGCCGGCCAGGAAGCTGATGCCGAAGAACGGGAAGCCGCGCCAGACGTTCACGGCGATCACCGACGCCATTGCGGTGCCCGCCTCGCTGAGCCAGCCCACGCCCTGGGGCAGGATGCGGAACACCTTCACCAGCAGGTAGTTCAGCACACCGAAGCTGGCGTCGTAGATCCACAGGAAGTTGAGGGCGCTGACGACGGTGGGCGCCACCCACGGGATCAGCAGCACGCCGGTCCAGAAGCTCCTGAAGCGGATCTGCGACGTCAAGACGAGCGCCATGCCCATGCCGAGCAGGAGCTTGACGCCGACGGAGCCGAAGGTGAACACGAAGCTGTTGACGACGGCCCGCTGGAAGAAGCCGTCGAAGGTGAGCTTGACGTAGTTCTCGAACCCCACGAAGACGGGTGGCAGCCCGACGTACTTCCGCGTCATGCTCAGGTACACGGCATAGCCGAAGGGATAGGCGACCAGAGCGAGGACGAGCACGACGATGGGCAGCACGAAGAGGAAACCGAGGCGGTAATCGGGCCCAAGCCAGCGCTTGAGCCCGACCCGTCCCGTCCGGACCTTCCGCTCGAGGGCGGCGCTCTTGGTGCTGAGCTGCGCGGCCGTCGTTGGCATGCGACTCTCCTCGAAGGCTCCCGGTTACGCCTTGCCGCCGCGGATCTTGTAGATCTCCTCCACCCGGGCGTGGGCTTCCTTGAGCGCGGCCTCGGGGGAGAGCCCACCGACCACAACGCGCCCCGCCATGTCGCAGAGGATGTACTGCGCCTGCACCTCGACGGCGGCGGCGCTGAACGGGCCCGGATAGCCGACCCACACACCTCGGAGAAGGTTCTGCAACATGCCCTCGAAGTTGGGATCCGTCTTCCAGTAGGGATTGTCGGCCCTCGACTTGTATACGGCTCCTGCTTGGCCGATGGACGCCTTCGTGTACTCGTCAAAGCGCTTCTCGTCCTCCACCCAGCGGACCAGATCCTCGCAGAGCTCGACGTGCTTGGTCTTCTGGAAGATGCCCCAGTTGTAGGGGGTGGAGCCGACGAAGCTACCGGCGGGCCCGCCGGGGGTCAAGATCACCTGGGTCTTCTCGGCCAGCGGGTTCTTCTTGGCTACCATGGCGTAGTAGAGGCTCGCGCCGTTATTGGTGCTGACGAGCTTGCCGGCCATGTAGGCTTCGTTGTTGTGGACGTCGGTCCAGCCCATGACACCCGGGGGCTGGATCTTGTGCTTCTGGATCGTGTCCACCGCGAACTTGATCGCCTCGAGGTTCTGCTTCTGGAACGTCGTGTTCAGCGCCGGCTTGCCGTCCTTGTCCCATGCGCTCCCGCCGTAATCCCAGAGGATGTTCTGCATGAATCCGTTGCCATCGTCGGACCGGTTCAGCGTCTGGCCGAAGCCCCAGAGATCCTTGGAGGGGTCCTGGGTCTTCTTGGCCATCTCGACCACGTCGGGATCGTACACCTTGGGCAGCTTGACGCCCTTGGCGTCGAGGAGGTCCTTCCGGACGAAGAAGCCGCCGCCGAAGGCCAGCCGGCCGACACCGAAGTATTGCCCGTTGTTATTGAGGATCCGCTCGGCGTAGGGCAGCAGGCCGCCGCGGGCGCCCGCGATGTCCTTGGCGAGCTTGGTCACGTCCCGGAGCGCGGGTTTGTAGCGCGTCGGCCCCTGGTAGTTCATCTCGGCCATATCAGGCGGGTTGCCGGCCTCGATGGCGGCCACGAACTTCTGCTCACGGTCGCCGAAGGTGGCCCAGTCCATCTCCACCTGCACCTTCCGCTCCGCCGCCCAGCCCTCGACTTGCTTGGCCAGGATGTCATTGCCGGCGGTGACAAAGCTCTTGAAGAGCCACACTCTGAGCTTGGTCTGGCTCTGCGCTCCCGCCATGCCCTCCAGCGCCTTGAGCCCCACCGCGGTGCCGCCCGTGACGACGGCGGCCCTGCGGAGGAATTCGCGCCGGGCGATGAGGCCCGCATCCAGCTTCTCTGCCAGATCCTTCAGTCGGCTGTCCATCTCGTCCTCCTTTGGATGAGCATGGCATCGGGGCGTAGGTGCCCCTGTGGGGTCGAGGGCGGCTTGTGGGTGAATGCTACCTCACCGCGGCGGCGGCGCACAATAGCTCAATCGCCGGGTTCGAGCTCGCTCTCGTGCCAGCGGCGGAGCGCCAGCCGGCTGAGCCCGGTCAGGAGCGCGAAGATCAGCACCCCGGCGGCGGAGATCAGGAAGAGCGCGGCGAACATCCGCGGGATCTGGAGCGTGTAGCCCGCCTCGAGGATGCGAAAGGCGAGCCCCGACTGCGCCCCGCCCGTCCCCGCAACGAACTCGGCCACGACGGCGCCGATCAGCGCGAGCCCACCGCTGATCTTGAGGCCGCCGAAGAAGTAGGGCAGAGCGGCCGGCAGGCGGAGGTAGCGGAAGGCCTGCCACCGCGTGGCGCCGTACAGGCGGAAGAGATCCACCAGGTTCTTGTCCGTGCTGGTGAGACCCAGGACCGTGTTGGACAGCACGGGAAAGAACGCGACGAGCCAGGCGCAGATCAAGAGCGCCAGCGGGATCCACTTGACCCACAGAATGATGAGCGGGGCGATGGCGACGATGGGCGTCACCTGGAGGATCACGGCGTACGGGAAGAAGGCGCGCTCGATGAACGTAGACTGGGTGAAGACGACGGCCAGCGCGAGCCCGAGCACGGCCGCGACCAGGAAGGCCGCGCCCGTGATGGCGAGCGTGACGAGCAGCGAGGGGAAGAGCGTGCCCCAGTCGGCGACCACGGTGCGCGCGACCAGGATGGGCCCCGGCAGGATATAGGGCGGGATGCCTTCCAGGCGCACCACCGCTTCCCAGGCCGCCAGGGCTGCGAGCCCGACGAGCGCCGGAGCGAGCACGCGGTCCCTACGTCGCATTGTGCGCGAAACCACGCTCCACCCTCACCCCTGCCCTCTCCCTCCAGAGGGAGAGGGAGTCGGGTTGATCCCCTCGCCCCCGGAGGGGGAGAGGGTCAGGGTGAGGGGGCTCTCCATGGCGGAAGCGAGGAGCGCCGAGACTTGGCGGCAGGCCTCGAGGTAGGCGGAGGAAGTCCTGAAGGCCTCGCCGCGCGGCGTGGGAGCTTCCACCCGGAACTCGGCCGCGACGCGCCCCGGCCGGGGCGACAGGACGACCACGCGGCTGCCGAGATACACGGACTCGAAGACGCTGTGGGTGACGAAGAGCACGGTCAGCCGTTGCCGGTGCGCCAGGGACGAGAGGTCGTTCTCGAGCTTGAAGCGCGTGATCTCGTCGAGAGCCGCGAAGGGCTCGTCCATCAATAGGATTTGCGGCTGGGTCACCAGCGCCCGCGCGATGGACACGCGCATCTTCATCCCGCCGGAGAGCTCGCGCGGGTACGCGCGCTCGAAGCCCTCGAGGCCGACGTGCGCCGTGGCCTCGCGGACCCGGGCCGCCGACTCGGCCGGGCTCACGGCGGCCAGCATGAGCGGCAGCCGGATGTTGTCCTCCACGCGCGCCCACGGCATGAGCGTCGGCTCCTGGAAGACGAAGCCGAGCCGGCGCGCGCCGCCGTCCGGCGACCACTCGACGCGCCCGTCCGAGGGCTCGGCCAGTCCGGCGATCAGCCGGAGGAGCGTGGTCTTGCCGCAGCCCGAGGGGCCGAGGAGCGTCAGGAATTCTCCCTCCGCGACACTCAACGACAGCCGGTCGAGGGCCTGCGTGCCGCTCGGATAGAGGCGGCTCACCCCCCGGAGCGTGACTATGGGAGTGACGGGGGGCGCGGCGCCCGTCACTTCATCCCGACCTTCTTGTTGACGAACTGGAGCGTGTAGGCGCGGCGGTACTCGAGGGTGGGAGGGAAGACGCCCGCGGACGACATGATATCGAAGAAGTCCTTCCAGCGCGCGTCGGTCATGGCGCCGATGCCGAGCGTGAGCGCATCCCCCGAGACCACGATGCCGTGGCGCTTCATGGCGGCGATCGCGTAGGCGATCAGCGGGTCGGTCATGTCCGGGTTGTCGCGCTTGATGAGGCGATTGGCCGGCCCGGGATCGCCGTCGAGGTAGCCGTACCAGCCCTCGATCGAGGCGTCCACGAAGCGCTGGACCAGGTCGGGCTTGTCCCGGACGACGTCGGCGCGGGTCTCGATGGTGGTCGTGTAGCTCGCGTAGCCGCCGTCGACCAGCAGCAGGACGACCGGCTTCACGCCCGCCTGCTCGGCCTTGAAGGGCTCGCTCGTGAGATACCCCTGCTGGATCGCCTTCTTGTCCGCGAGGAAAGGCGCCAGCTGAAAGGTGTAGGGGCGGATCTGGGTGTCGGTGTAGCCGAAGCGGTGTTTGAGGAACTGCCAGTACGTCGACTGCGCCCCCGCCGAGATCATGATCGGCTTGCCCTTGAGCGCGGGGAGAGAGTCGTGGCCCTGGCCCGGGTGCGCCATCAGGATCTGCGGGTCCTTCTGGAAGATGGCGGCGAGGGTGACGATGGGCACGCCGCTCTGGAGATAGTTGAGCGCGCCGAAGAGGCTCGCGCCCATGTTGAAGTCGAGACGCCCGGCTGCCAGGAGCTGGGCGCTGTTGATCTGCGGCCCGCCCTGGCGGATCGTGACGTCGAGGCCGCGGCGGCGGTACAGGCCCATCGCGACGGCCTGGTAGAAGCCGCCGTGCTCGGCCTGTGCGCGCCAGTTGGTGCCGAAGACGACCCGGTCGGGCTTCTGCGCCCAACCTGGGGCGGGCGCCGCAAGGACGGACGCAGCGCCGGCGAGTAGCGCGCGCCTGCCAATGTCGGTCTGCTCCGCGCTCGCCTTGGAGGCGGTCATAGGTCGCCGTCCATGGTGCCACATTGACAGCCCGGGAGGATCGTAGAACAATCCGCTCCTGTCACCGCCGCGGGCCCGAGGGCCCGGGAAAGGGCTCTCCCATGCGCACCACCACGCGTCTCCGCCAGATGATGAAGGAGCCCGGGATCATCGTCGCCCCGGGCGCCTACGACGGCTTCTCCGCGCGTCTCATCGAGGCCGCCGGCTTCCGCTGCGTCTACATGACGGGCGCGGGCACGGCGGCCTCGCACCTGGGCCAGCCAGACCTGGGGCTCGCCACGCTCACCGAGATGGCGAACCACGCGTCGCACTTGGCCTCCTGCGTGTCGCTGCCGGTCATCGCCGACGCGGACACGGGCTACGGCAACGTCCTGAACGTCGTGCGCACCGTGCGGGAGTACGAGCGCGCCGGCGTCGCGGGGCTGCACATGGAGGACCAGGTTGCGCCCAAGAAGTGCGGCCACATCGCCGGCAAGCAGGTCATCCCGACGCAGGAGTTCTGCGACAAGATCCGCGCCGCCAGCGAGCACCGCACCGATCCCGATTTCGTCATCATCGCGCGGACGGACGCGCGCGCGGTCACGTCGCTCGATGATGCCATCGACCGAGGCAACCGCGCCGCCGAGGCGGGCGCCGACGTCGTCTTCGTCGAGGCGCCGGAGACCGAGGACGAGATCCACCGCGTGGCCCGCGAGGTCAAGGCGCCGCTCCTGGCCAACATGGTCCAGGGCGGGAAGACGCCGGCGGTCAAAGTCGCGGAGCTCGAGCGGATCGGCTTCAAGATCGTGATCTTCCCCGCGGTGTGCATGGCGGCGGCCGTCCCGGCCATGGAGCGGGCGCTTCAGTCGCTGAAGGAGACGGGGACGGACTGGCACGACGGGCCCGTGCTCTCGCCCATGGACATCTTCCGCAAGGTCGGCTTCGACTGGTGGCACGAGATCGAAGAGAAATTCGCGCCGCGGTCATGACCCCCTGCGCGGACGCGGGATAGCAGGAGACGCTGCCATGCCCACCATGTTCGAGAAGATCTGGGACCGCCACGTGGTCGCCGAAGGGCCCGGCGGGCAGTCGCTCCTGTACATCGACCGGCACCTGCTCCACGAGGGCGCGACCCACGCGTTCGCGCGTCTCCGCAAGGCGGGGCGGTCGGTGCGGCGGCCCGGGGGCCTCGTCGCCACGGCGGACCACTATGTCCCGACGGGGCCGGGGTCGGAGGCGCTGGCCAACGACGAGATCCGCGGCATGGTAGAAGGTCTGACCCGCTCCACGCGGGAAGAGGGCGTCACGCTCTTCGGGCCGGGCGATGCGCGCCAGGGGATTGTCCACGTGATAGGCCCCGAGCAGGGGCTGACGCAGCCGGGCATCGTCCTCGTCTGCGGCGACTCTCACACGGCGACCCACGGGGCCTTCGGGGCGCTCGCCTTCGGCATCGGCTCGACCGAGGTCGAGCACGTGCTCGCGACGCAGTGCCTATGGCAGAAGAAGCCCAAGGTCATGCGGATCACGGTGACGGGCGCGCGTCCCGCGGGCATCACGGCCAAGGACGTGATCCTCGCCATCATCGCCAAGATCGGCGCCGCCGGCGGGGTGGGGCACGCCATCGAGTACGCCGGGCCGGCCATCGCCGCCATGTCCATGGAGGAGCGGATGACCGTCTGCAACATGTCCATCGAGGCGGGCGCGCGCGCCGGCATGATCGCGCCCGATTCGACGACGTTCGCCTACGTCGAGGGCCGGCCCTATGCGCCGAAGGGCGAGCATTGGACGAAGGCGCTCGCGTACTGGAAGACCCTCCCGTCGGATCCCGACGCCGTGTTCGACAGGGAGGTCGAGCTGGACGCCGGCGGCATCGCGCCCACCGTTACCTGGGGCACGAGCCCGCAGGACGCGCTGCCCATCACGGGGAGCGTGCCCGATCCCGCGCGGGAGGGCGATCCGGCCCGGCGCCAGGCCATGGGGCGCGCGCTCGACTACATGGGCCTCCGGCCAGGGCTGCCGCTGACCGAGATCGCCGTGGACCGCGTCTTCATCGGCTCCTGCACGAACGGCCGCATCGAGGACCTGCGCGCCGCGGCGGCGGTCGCCAAAGGGCGCCGCGCCGTGGTGACGGCCTGGGTGGTCCCGGGCTCCGGGCTCATCAAGCGCGCCGCCGAGGCCGAGGGTCTCCACGAGATCTTCACCGCGGCCGGCTTCGAGTGGCGCGAGCCCGGCTGCTCGATGTGCCTCGGGATGAACGGCGACACGGCGCGCGAGGGTGAGCGCGTTGCCTCGACCTCCAACCGCAATTTCGAGGGGCGCCAGGGCAAGGGCGCCCGCACGCATCTCATGAGCCCGGCCATGGCGGTGGCCGCCGCCGTCACCGGGCGGCTCACCGACGTCCGCACATTACATCCCACTCCCCCATCGGGGGAGAGGGGATCAGAGTTCCCTCCCCCCGCAGGGGAGAGGGCCGCAGTTCGAGGTGAGCGGCACAGCCGCGAGGCGAGGGCTGAGTAGGTGAGGGGTGGTGTGAGGGGGCGGCCATGATCCCCTTCACGACGCTCACGGCGGCCGCCGTCCCGATGGACCTGCCGAACATCGACACCGACCGCGTCATCCCGGCGCGCTTCCTGCGCAAGCCGCGGGAGGCCGGCTACCAGCAGTTCTTCTTCCACGATGTGCGCTTCAACGCCG